>JAXDKF010000024.1:0-4680 GCA_034667265.1 Fimbriimonadaceae bacterium | reverse complement strand
CGCGAGCCCTTTCTAGGCGATCCTGGGTTTCGCAAGGAACTGCACGCGTACATCGCCGAAGTGTCGAAGCGCATCGAGTGTCCTGCCCTGGAAGTGGGTGGGACGGAAGACCACGTGCACATGCTCGTGCGTTTCGGCAGAACGATCGCCGTCGCTGACTGGATGAAGGAGACGAAGCGGGTGTCTTCGTCATTCGTGAAACAACGCCAATTGGCGTTTGCGTGGCAAGCGGGTTATGGCGTGTTTTCCGTCTGTGCTACCGATGTGGACCATGTCCGTGCGTATATCCGAGGGCAAGAAGAGCATCACCGGAAGTTTTCGTTTCAAGACGAGTTCCGGAAGGCGATGGCCGAGCACGGAGTCGAGTGGGACGAGCGGTATGTGTGGGATTGATGTGGGCCCGGCCTACGCAACCCTTTCAGGGTTGGGAATTGTTGGATCCCGTCACCAGGGTTTGCTTCGCACCCTGGGCTTTGCTACGGCATCCCGTTGGGATGCAGGACCCGTTGGATGCAAGAACGGTTGGGGGGCTGCGCCGTGGAGTCCGTAGGCTACGCAACCTTCTTCAGGGTTGGAAGTTCTCGATATGGAGGCCCAGGTTTGTTTCGCACCCTGGGCTTTTGTTGCGGCATCCCGTTGGGATACCGTAACTTTTTCGCTGACCCCTTAGCGCTCAGCGCCTCGCCGTTATCTCATCGGACGGCGAGTCCGAACTGGACCCCACGACCCGCCGCGAGCTCCTCCGGAGCCCTGCACGCGGACCTTGGGTCCCTTGCCGTAGAAGCGCTCCGTCGAGCGAGCCGAAATCGGCAACTCTGATTTGAGAAGCTTCTCGATATCTCGCACGTCGTTCTGCTGCTCCGGCGTGGCGAAGGTGATCGCCCGGCCCGAGGCGCCGGCGCGGCCCGTTCGGCCGATCCGGTGCACGTAGTCTTCCGCCTTCTCAGGCACGTCGAAGTTGACCACGAGGCCGATGTCCTTGACATCGATTCCGCGCGCCGCGATGTCGGTCGCCACCAGGACACGGTAGGTGCCGGTCTTGAATCCCTTCAAGGCGGCCCGTCGCTGCTCCATCGTGCGATCGGAGTGGAGCTCCGCGGCCGAGTGGCCGAATCCGCGAACCGTCTTGGCGAGCTTGCGCGCGCCGTGGCGGGTCCTTGCGAACACGAGCACGGTGCCGTTGTGCTCCTTGAGCAGATCGCCAAGACAGGCGGGCTTGTCGCCGTGCGGCAACACGACGAGCTCGTGCTCGACGTTCTCCGCGGCCGTGCCCGACTTCGCCACTTCGATGCGAAGCGGGTTGCGCAGGTACTGGTTGGCAAGGTCCGTGATCTCTCGCGGCATGGTCGCCGAGAACAGCATGGTCTGCCGCTCCTTGGGCGTTTGGTCCAGGATGCGTCGGATAGCGGGCGCAAAGCCCATATCCAGCATCCGGTCCGCTTCGTCCAGCACCACGATGGTTACGCGGCGAAGGTCGAGGCTCCTCTGATGGAGATGATCCTCCAATCGTCCCGGTGTTGCCACCAGCACGCTCGGATTCGCCCGAAGCTGCTTGAACTGTCGGTGGATCGGCTCGCCGCCGATGAGCAGCGCCGATTTGATATTCAGTTTTTGAAACGTTTCCTGGATCTGCAGGGCCAGCTCGCGGGTTGGTGCGAGGATCAGGCCGACTTGCCCGGGCAGCATGCGCTGCGCCATCGGTAGGCCAAAAGCGAGTGTTTTGCCGGTGCCCGTCTGGGCGATGCCGACAAGGTCCCTACCCGTCAGTGCGACCGGTATTGCCTGCTGCTGAATGGGAGTGGGAACAGTGAAGCCAAGCCGGTCAATTTTTTGGAGAACGCTTGGCGAAAGGTCGAGGGCTCTAAAACCCTCCATGGTTTTTGTTTCAGACATAAAAAAGGCCCCAGCAGAGAGCGTCTGCTCGAGCACCACGTATTATGACTCCGTTGCATCGAATACCGTTGCAAAAGACCCAAATAGGTTCAAATAGGTTCAACATTGAGCCCCTTGCTCCCCTTTGGCGGAGCTTGTGATGGCCCGCACACTGCGAGCGCTCCATATGAGCCTTCGTGGCCGGAACCTCCACCCCCAGGCCTGTATGTCGCAAAACCAGTTGGGCGGCATAGTCCGAGCAAGCATTGCGACCGGCCAGACCCCTCCCCCTCCAGCGCACGAACCATCGCCGCAAGGGAAGGGGAAATAACGCACCGCTCTTGATCTCCGCCCCGAGCGACCCCCGCCACCTCCGCGATCCTCGCGTGAACTCCGGGGCCGGAACGCCGCAAAACCGTAACACCGCAATACCGTAACACCGCAATACCGTAACACCGCCCCATACTCCCCCATGCCCCTCTGGGACGCGGACATCCCGATGGACGACGAGCTCGCTCGCCGGCTCGTTGCCGACCAGTTCCGAGACCTCGCCGGCAAGACGATCAACCACCTCGCCAGCGGATGGGACAACGAGGCCTACCTCGTCGACGACCGCGTCGTCTTCCGATTCCCACGCCGCCAAGTCGCGGTCGAGCTGATCGAAAGGGAAGTGCGCATCCTCCCGCTTCTCGCGCCGAATCTATCGCTGCGGGTCCCGGCGCCCACGCACGTCGGACGGCCGAGCCCGGAGTTCCCCTACCCTTGGGCCGGCTACGAGATCCTCCCCGGCACGACCGCCGATCGCGTGCCCTGGACGGACGACGAGCGATCCGCCAACGCCGAGGCCCTCGGCCATTTCCTCAAAGAGCTTCATTCGATACCGGTCGATGAGCAGACGCGCGCCTGGGCGCCGGGCGACGACATCGGCCGCACCGATCTCGCCGGGCGATTGCCGAAATTGCTGGAACGGCTCGACACTGCGCACCGCATCCTTCCCGATCTCCCTTTGGAAAAGCTGCGGCGCCTCGCCACCGATCTCGCCGAGACCGAGCCTTGGCCAAACCCGCCCTGCTGGGTCCATGGCGACCTCTATGTCCGCCACCTCGTGGTCGATGGCGAGAAGCGCGTCACCGGGATTATCGATTGGGGCGACGTCCACCTGGGCGATCCGGCGCTCGACCTCTCGATCGCATTCACGGTCCTCCCACTCGCCGCGCACGCGGCGTTCGAAGCCGCCTACCGGCCGATAGACGCTGCGACTTGCAGACGTGCAGACTTCAGAGCGATCAACTACGGCGCTATCTTGGTCGAGTACGGGCAGGCGATGGACGACTCATTCCTCATGCAAGCGGGCGAATTCGTGCTGCATGGGATTTGAGGGACCTACGCGGCAGGATGTCTGCGCAGAATTAGGGTGGAATGACCTCAGTAAGGCTAACGATCATGGATTCGCTCGTGTTTCCACACCTATATGGCTTTGAAATGGCCTACGATTAATTCTAGCCATGCCTCCTGTGCAAAGCCCCTACGCGGGTCAACAACTAGAAAAGGCACCCGTCATCCTGTCTGGTGTTGATCTCCTAGCCGTGATAATAGGCGCACATGCCTGTACTTTCACCCATGATCCACTTATTGACCCAGAACACCTTGAGCTCCTCGCGGGCTTCCTGCAGGACCTGGAAGATTGGGCGGAAATAGGAGAGGACCTCAGACAAGGGGATCGCGTGCGCGCGGCGCATTCCCTTCAAGAAACACTCAAGGAACTGGTGGCCGTTGGCTACGTTGTCATCGGTAAAAGATCTCCGACTCTCTATAAGATGTCGGGAGTCGAAGCCATGCTGGATGTGGCGTTTGTGTGCGTGCGGCGACGCGAGTGGGTGGAGTTGGAAAATGAAGTGGGTTGCCTGATTATAAACGCAAAAGACGCGGCCAAGGAGATGCTTGCAGAGGATCCGAACAGGGACTTCTTCGTTTGGTGGGACGACATCGATGGTCGTGTTCTCAACGACTTTGAAGAACTCTTGGGTACAGCGGCCAAGGAAGAGGAGATGCAAGTCTTCCTGAAACAAAATTCGATCCTCCTCGTGCAGCACCTAAATGGTGGCCACGGTCGGTGGGTCATTCCGAAACAGCGGCTCGGGTGCGAACACGTCACTGACTTCGTAATCGGCTCACGAGACTCAATAGGTTATCACTGGTGGGCAATAGAACTTGAAAGTCCAAGAGCAAAGCCATTCACGAAAAGTGGAGATCCGTCAAGGCATTTGACGCATGCCATTCGGCAAATTAGCGACTGGCGTAGTTGGCTCACGACGAACCAAAATTATGCCGCGCGTTCCCGCTCAGAACACGGTCTGGGTCTCACCGACATAGATAATCATGCCCAT
The DNA here is from genome assembly GCA_034667265.1 of Fimbriimonadaceae bacterium. Taxonomy (GTDB): domain Bacteria; phylum Armatimonadota; class Fimbriimonadia; order Fimbriimonadales; family Fimbriimonadaceae; genus JANYLD01. Next base: position 421 of record JAXDKF010000024.1, on the reverse strand, counting down.
GCTGTTATTGTCATCGGGAGAGAGCAGGATTACGACGGGCAAGCTAACACTTTTAGACGACAGCAGTTGTATGCAGCGGACATCCATATCCACTCCTATGATTGGTTGTTATCGGTCGCCAGGGACCGTCAAATTCACTTACTGCAAGTAGCTGCTTCACGGTTTTCAGAGTAGTACCCTATGTACCTGCCACTATGAAGTTCGAGAGATAGTAAAGCCTTGCTCCCTCATTAGGCGACTCAAGCCCATCATCTGTGTAAATTCCGTTATGAAGCTCTTCGGAAGTTCAAGTGAGTCGCGGAAGACCTCGGCCGGTATTCCCTCTAGTTTGTCCGCATGCAACAAGATTTGAAGGTGGAGCATGGCGACCTTTTGTTTATGAGCAGCAGCGCTTTCTACTTCAGCCTTGATCCTGAGGAGT
>JAXDKF010000023.1:0-4400 GCA_034667265.1 Fimbriimonadaceae bacterium | reverse complement strand
CGTGGTCAAGATGCTCATCCGGAATCTCTACCCGGACGCCTAGCCGCTCAAACTATCTGAACGTCGTGCGCGCCGGCTTGGACCTCGCCGATGATGGCGGCGGTCTCTCCTGCCAAATGCAGCCGGTGCACGATGCTGGGCGCGGCCTCTCGCTCAACGAAGAGAACAAGCCCGATGCCCATGTTGAAAGTTCGGAACATCTCCTGATCCGGAATGTGACCCGCCTCTTGAATAACGCGAAAGATCGGGGGCACGGTCCACGAGCGCCGTTCTATCACTGCACGCGTGTCGGAAGGCATCACGCGGGGAAGGTTGTCGTAAAGTCCGCCGCCCGTGATATGCGCGACTGCGAAGACTGCCTCTGACTCTTGCAGTAACGGGTGAACCGCGTTAGCGTAGCAGCGATGGGGCCGCAGGAGTTCTTCGCCAAGCGGCATGCCAATCGCGGGGATTTCGTCTCGCACAGAAAGGCCGCCAAGCTCGAACAGCGCGCGGCGGGCGAGAGTGTAGCCATTGGTGTGAAGACCGTCGCTCATGAGGCCGACGATGGCGGTGCCCGGCTCCATCTTTCCCCGTGGCAGTTTCTTAGGCCCGTCAACGAGGCCTACGATCGCCCCGACGATGTCGATCTCGTCTTCCACGTAAACGCCCGGCATCTCGGCCGTCTCGCCGCCGATTAGCGCGCAGCCCACGGCCGCGCAAGCTTCCGTCATGCTCCCCAGCACTTCTTCGAAGGTCAGGCCGGACAGGCGCGAACAGCCAAAGTAGTCAAGAAAAAAGAGCGGCCGGGCGCCCTGGCAAAGAATGTCGTTGACGCAGTGGTTGACGAGGTCTTTTCCGAGGCCCTTGTATTGGCCCATCATGGCGGCGACCTTGGTCTTTGTGCCAACCCCGTCTACCGAGCTGACCAAGATTGGATTCTCGCATTCGGGGAACGAGGCCCTATACAGCGCGCCGAATCCGCCTACACCGCCGATGACCTTGTCGTTGAAGGTGCTCTGAAGCCCGCCGGCGATTGCCCGAAGCGCCCGCTGGGCTTCGTCGATGTCCACGCCAGCCTGGCGGTAAGTTAGGGAATCCTGGGGCATTGGTCAATTGTGGCATGGAGGCAAATTTCTGGCCCGTCGCCGTTTGCCTCACCTGTGGTAGATTTTCCCGTTGTCCCCGGGGGCGTAGCTCAGCGGTAGAGCAGCGGCCTTTTAAGCCGTTGGTCCAGGGTTCGATTCCCTGCGCCCCCACTCTTCGCAACCTTTTTCCGTTAGCCGCGTACAATGAGGCGTCCGAGGCGATCTCGGACATACGGCATGGACAGCTTCGTCGAGCGATACCGGGTAGGCGCTTTTGCCGTCTTGCTTCTTGTTTTTTGCGTCCTCGGCTTTGCCATCCTCTTGCCGTTCATTCCAGCGCTGCTTTGGGCAACCGTCCTTAGCATCCTCATGTATCCGATGTACAAGCGGATCAGGCGCAGATTGGAAGGGGTCAGATTCCTTCAGAAAAAGGGGGTCGCTCCCACGGTCGCCAGTCTAATCACGACTCTCGCGACCATCTTGATCATCTTCGTTCCGTTCCTGCTGATGGGTCTGACGCTCTACGGGCAGCTCTCGGATTTCGGACACCAGATCATCAATCAGCAGGCCGACGGGAAACGCCTGACCTTGGATAGCGCCATGGCTCAGATAGATGTCCTGTTGAAGCCGCTGGCCGATCGTTTCGGCATTCGAGACTTGAGTCTGGCGCAGTACGTGAAGGAGCATCGGCAGGACATTGGCAACACGCTGAGGCAGCCAGTCGGATATGCCTTGAAAACATTGGGTTTCACCCTCGGCACGATGGTCGTTGCAGTGCTGACCATGTTCTTCATGATCCGCGACGGCCATCGCCTGCGAAAGCCCGCTCACGATCTCATCCCACTGCCCGCGGATAAAACCGATGCGATCTTGGGACGAGTTGGCGAGACAGTCTTTGCGGTATTCATCGGCACGGTGCTAGTCGCGATTATCCAGGGAACGATCATGGGCGCAGTCTACGCCTGGGTCGGAGTCCCGAATCCAATACTGCTCGGCTTCTTCTCAATCCTCCTCTGCATCATTCCGTTGCTTGGGGCGCCTGTGCTCTACGTTCCCATCGCGCTGATTCTATGGGCAAGCGGCGATCCGACCGGCGCGTTGAAGGTTGCCATCGTTGGATTTGTCATCGTAAGTCAGATCGATAACATCCTCAAGCCCATTTTCATCGGGGGCCGCGCAAACCTGCACCCCCTGGCGACCTTCTTTTCCGTGCTCGGCGGAGTGATGTTCTTTGGCCCAGTGGGGCTCATGGCCGGGCCGATGATCTTGACCGTCTTACTGGCTCTTCAAGATTTCCTTCGGGAGCGCGTCGCCTCGCAATCTGAGATAGCCGCTGCCTGATCGATAGGGCCCAAAAAGAAGAACTCGAGCAGCGAGAGCTGCTCGAGTTCTAAAGCCCCGTGTCTGACTAGCCGCTGTAGGGAGTTCCGCCCTGGAAGGTGTCCGCCTGGCCCGGGAGGGGCGAGCGGTCTCGGAAGCTTCGTACCTTGAAGGAGTAGTAGTGCTTGTCTCCAGGCATTCCGGGCGGCATATTGCTCGCCAGAGTAGGCACCTGGTAGATCTTTGGCACGTTCTTGCCCATGTCGAAGAAGTTCGAGACGAACGTGCCTGCCACTTCCGTCTGCTTTGCGCTCTTGATCTGGCCCTGCGCATAGAACGCGCCGGCCATCGACAAGTGCGATGAGCCGGCACCTGTCGCGAGGTTCATGTTCTTCAATGCGATGAACCCCATGTGCGTGCCCGTCGGGAAGGTCAGACCGGATGCGGGCATGATGTCCGCGTCGATGTTCATGTCCCCCGCCGCATAGAGCGTGCCCTTTCCCTTGTAGGTGATGAGCTCCTTCGGGTTGCCGAGCTGCAGATTGCCCGCAACCTTTACGATGCCCGTGATGTTGATTTCCGCCGGGCTGCCGCCGGAGGCGGGCTTGAAAGAGATCGAGTTTCCATTGGCGTCGGGTCCATAGGTGAACGCAGCCGTGCCAGACGTCAACGTGCTCACCGGAATCGTCAGCGACTTGCTGTCCAGATACGCCTGGTGGGTGCTCCACATGCTCCCTGTCTTATCCTTGTATTGCTGCGCGCCAATACCGGAAATGATCGGCATCGAAATGTTGAGGCCGCCCAGGTCATAGGTGTTCGTCGTTCCGTTGTCGCTCGACACCGCACTGGCTCCCTTGTTTCCGGTGTAGCCGTCATTCACGTATGAGCCGTCGATGCTGCCTTTGCTTAGGCCGCCGTCTACGATCGAGCTGGTTCCAACCGATGCAGCTCCTCCAATCGAGATCATGCCGTGCTTGACTCGAACTTCGGTTCCAAGCTGCGCCACGCCACCGACGGTGGGCGCTGCCGGAATCACCGCCAGGATGTTTGCGGGCACACCCGAATAGTTGTTGCCAATATAGGCTGAACCGGTGAGGGTCGTGTCCATATCGGTTTGGGTAAGGGGCGGATCGTAGGCTCCGTTGCCGTTGGTGTCGTTATACGGCTCGGCGACCGTGTACGCTCCATCGCCGTTGGAATCCGTATAAACCTCGCCGGGATCCCATATCCCGTTCTTATTCTTATCGGTAAAGGCCTCGGCCGCATCTCGCGAGCCGCTGCCATTCAGATCCGTATAGGGCTCGCCATCGCCAAGGATGTGAACAGAGCCCCGGATGTCGACGTTGCCGTTGATGGCTTGGCCGGTGGCGCCGCTTCCCGCGAAGATGGCGTTGTTCCAGATGCCCACGTCCTTCTCGGTGATGTACGAACGGACGCTCCGCGTGATGCCCTTGTACGTGACCACCGCGGTGATATAGGCGATCTTATCCGCGGTCGGAGTGATATAAACTTGTGCGGTCGCACCGGGCGTGATTGAGTTTACATCTGCTGCTACATTGAGAGACGTATAGACAAGTTTGCCGCTGTTCGTGTCCAGATCGTAGTAGGATTTGCTGATTGCCTGATCTAACGCAGCGAAAGAGGCCTGCTCGGTAAGCACCGAGTTGCGATCTTGCCGCACACGCTGTAAGCCCTGTAGCGCCAAATTGCTGACACCCAAGGTAGCGGTAAGCAACACTCCGGTGGTCAGCAGGACGTAAACCGCCACTGCTCCGTCATTTTTTCTTCGCATCATGTGTTCCTCAACAAGACTGTGTTCTTCATGCGCGCATATCGGGTCGTGCCCGCCACGCGCTCTTTGATAATCAATTGGATCACGATGACCTTTCTGGCGCCGACCATCGAGAACTGGAAGGGCGCGTAGGTCTGGTTATATGTGGTCGAGCTCGGGTCGGGGTCGGTGGACGCTATGTTTTTAACCAAGATGCGGTTCGTCCGCAGATCGGTGAGAGT
>JAXDKF010000022.1:0-6656 GCA_034667265.1 Fimbriimonadaceae bacterium | reverse complement strand
GGACTGGACCAGGGCCCCCTCCTCGGCGCGCAGCATTTCATCCGCGGTTTCTGCGACCTGGCGCGCTTTTCCCGTGAGTACCGAGTCGATTGGCATCCCGATGAGCTCCCGCCCCGACTTACCGAGGACCCGCTCACAGTTGTGACAAAGGCCGGTGATCATTCCGCGAACGTTCAGGGTTAGCACGGCTTGCTCTTTGGCAGAGCCAACAACCATGGCGAAGTGCGAGTTCTCGGCTTTCAGAGCTTCTCGAGCCTTTTTAAGGAGCCGCGCCAGGACGATCTCCGCTGACTCCTCTTGCGAGACCACGTGAAGGGCGGTCTCCAGCTTCGCCCACTCGTCTCCGAGCTCTTTGGCCGTCAGTCTAAGCTTGCCCGCGATCTCCGCATCGGTGTCGCCCGCGTGGGACAGCTGCGCCATTTGCACCTGCACATCGCTAAATTCCTGGTCCGGCATTAAACCAGTATCCCACGAGGTCCCCCTTCTCCTCTGCCGCGCGAGCGACCCGAAATGGGGATGTCCTGTGGTATCATTTCACGTCCAACAACCGAACCACGGGCGAGGCGGCGAGCTCTTTCGCCAGAGCGAAGCCGAACCGGTCCGAGAACGGTGGGAGAATGAATGGCGAAAAAGTGTCTAATTATCAAGCAAAAGGCGACACCTAAATACAAGGTGCGCCGCTACAACCGATGCAGCATCTGTGGCCGTGACAGCGGGTTCTTCCGCTTCTTCGGCGTTTGCCGCATCTGCTTCCGCGAGCTGGCCCACGAAGGGAAGCTTCCAGGCGTGAAGAAGTCGAGCTGGTAAGGCTCAGGAGGTTTCCACTATGCATAGCGATCCTATCGCGGACCTTCTGACGCGCATCCGAAACGGAGCCCAGGCCCACCTGGTGTCAGTCGATATTCCGCACAGCAAAATTAAGGTTGAGATTGTCAAGATCCTCGAAGCCGAGGGCTATCTGGCGAGCCACGAAGTGGTCAGTGAAACGAAGTTTCCGACGATCCGCGTCCACCTGCGCTACGACAACAAGCGCAAGTCGCTCATCACCCACATCAAGCGCGTGAGCAAGCCTGGCCTGCGGGTCTATAAGGGCGCGGGCGATATCCGCCCCATCCGGAGCGGCCTCGCCACGCGAATCATCTCAACGAGCCAGGGACTCATGACCGACCGGGAAGCGCGCAAGCGACGGGTCGGCGGCGAGATCCTTTGCGAGGTGTACTGATGTCGCGAATTGGAATGAGCCCGATCCCGGTTCCGACGGGAGTGACGATTTCGGTCGAAGAAAACACCAATGTGGTCAGCGTGAAAGGGCCGAAGGGCGAGCTGACCCAACACATCGCCAGAGAGCTGACGGTGAAGCAGGAAGGAGGCAAGCTCGTCGTCGAGCGCCCCAACAACCTGCGCCGCGCTCGATCCCAGCACGGCCTTGCTCGCACCCTGATCAACAACATGGTCGAGGGCGTGACGAAGGGCCACACCAAGACCCTCGAGATCGTGGGCGTCGGCTACCGCGCGCAGCTCCAGGGCAAGAACCTGCTTCTGAACATGGGCTACTCGCACCCAGTGGTGGTCGAAGCGGTCCCGGGCATTCTATTCGAGCTGCCCGCTGAAGAACGCGGACGAACCCAGCAGATCAAAGTGAGCGGGATCGACAAGGCGATGGTCGGCCAGATCGCGGCAGACATTCGCAAGGTCCGAAAGCCTGAGCCCTACAAGGGTAAGGGCATCCGCTACCAGGGCGAAGTTATCAAGTTGAAGGCCGGTAAGAGGGCGGCCGCTAAGAAGTAAAGACATGGCAGCACCCAGAACCAGAGACACCATGCGCCAGATGCGCCACGAGCGAATGCGCAAGCATCTCGTGGGCACCACCGAGAGACCGCGGCTTTCCGTATTCCGCAGCCTCAAGCACCTCTCGGCGCAGATCATCGACGACTCGACCGGACGCACGCTGGCCGCAGCGAGCACCCTCGAGAAGGACCTCAACGCTGGGCCTAACAAGGGCGGCGCTAAGACGGTCGGAAGCAAGCTCGCCGAGCGAGCGAAGGCACAGGGCGTCAGCAAGGTCGTTTTCGACCGTGCGGGCTATCGCTATCACGGATGTGTGGCGAGTCTGGCCGAAGCCGCTCGAGAGGGAGGGCTGGAGTTTTAACATGAGAATGATGAGCCGACTGAGCGGCAAGCGCGAGAGCCGGAACACCGAAGGACCCCAGCTCGACGTCCGAGTCGTTCAGACCAACAAAGTCTTCAAGACCCACAAGGGAGGAAAAACCGCAAGCTGGTCCATCCTCGTCGTGGTGGGCGATAACAAAGGTTCGGTCGGTGTCGGCCTGGGCAAAGCCCGAGGCATTCCCGATGCGATCCGCAAGGCCGAAGAGGCTGCTCGCAAGAGCATGTTCAAAGTGCCAATGGTCGGACAGACCATCCCGCACGCGATAACCGCGAAGTTCGGCACCAGCCTCATTGTGCTGAGGCCGGCAGCCGCAGGTACCGGCGTCAAGGCCGGCGGCGCGGTCCGCGCATGCTTGGAAGCGGCGGGCATCCACAACGTGCTTGCGAAGAGCTTGGGCTCCCGCAACGCCGTCAACATGGCTTACGCGACGATCCGCGCTTTCAAAGAATTGAACGAGCCGGAGAAGATGGCGGAGAGCCGCGGGCTCGACGTCAACCAGCTCGTGCCGTGGCTGAGCAAGGCGCGCAAGGAGGAAGCGGATGCTGCGTATTAAGCTGGTCAAGAGCTTGATCGGCAATACGAAGCGCAACCGCGCGATCGTTGAGGCCTTGGGCCTACGAAAGATGCACCACAGCATCGATCATCGGGATACTCCACAGATCAGGGGCATGCTTCACCGCGTGAAGCACATGCTCGAGGTCTCGGAGATCTCGGACAGCGAAGCGCGACCGCGCACCACGGGCAGGCCCAAGGCGGCGAGAACAAAGCCACCGGGCTCCGTCGCGAAAGTCGAGCGCAAGCGAAAGGTTCGGCCGGCGCCGATCGGAAAGGTTCCAAAGCCGAAGGTGGATACGCGAGCTGAAGAGAAGGCGGCCTTGAGGGAAGCGCAGCTTGCCGCACCGGCAAAGCCAAAGGCTGAAAAGCCGAAAGCGGAAGCCAAGCCGAAAGCGGAAGTGAAGCCAAAGGCCGAAGCGAAGCCAAAAGCGGCCGCAAAGCCGGCCAAGGAAGCAAAGGCTGAGGCTAAGCCGAAAGCCACGAAGAAGGCTGACAAGCCTGCCGACGAGAAGAGGAAAACGAAGTGAAACTGAACGAGTTCAGCCCGCCAAAGGGAAATAGCTTTAAGAAGCGCCGCGTTGCGCGAGGCATCGGCTCGGGCATGGGCAAGACCGCCACGCGCGGCACCAAGGGCCAGAAGGCGCGCCGCCAGGTCCACCCTAACTTCGAAGGCGGCCAGACGCCGATTCAGCGAAGGCTTCCCGTCAAGAAGGGCTTTAGGAACATCAACCATAAGGAATATGCCGTGGTCAACTTGGACGACCTCCAGAACCTGTTCGAGACCGGCGCAGAAGTGACTCCGGATGCGCTGTACGAGTCGGGAATCGTGTCCAGGGACAACGACGGCATCAAGATCTTGGCGTTCGGCCAGCTCGATAAGAAGCTGACGGTCCGCGCGCACAAGTTCAGCAAGGCTGCTCAAGAGGCTATCACCGCTCGAGGCGGCGAGGCGATCACACTCTAAAGTGGCAAGCATGGGTGCGCTAGGTGGCGGAGTCGGCGGCTATGGCGGTGGCAGCAAGGGCGATAAGGCCCTGCAGCTTCCCGTATCCGAAACGTTGCGTCTGGCCTGGGCGGACGACGACCTTCGCTCACGCATTCTCTTCGTGCTCGGCATGTTCGCGGTGTTCTGCCTTGGCGCGCACGTGCCAGTGCCCATTCCCGGCGTAACCGCCAGCGAGCTCTTCGAGAGCCTGAAAGGGAACATCATGTTTCAGTTCATCGACACGCTCGGTGGAGGCGCGCTCAAGCGCGTTTCGATCTTCGCGTTAGGGATGAACCCGTACATCACGTCGTCGATCATTTTGCAGATCCTCACGACCGCGATCCCGTCCTGGAAGCAAGAGCTCCAAGAGGGCGGCGAGTACGCGCGACGACAGCAGAACCAGCGCACGCGGCTCCTATCGATCGCCCTCTGCATCTTTCAGAGTCTCGGCCTGATCCAGATGATCTCGAGCGCGAGCCCCCAGGCGGCCGGCGCTTTCACGCCCGCGGTTACCGCGATGGTGGTGGTGTTCTGGACGGCAGGGGCCATGTTCATGCTCTGGCTGGGCGAGCAGATCTCTGAGAAGGGCATTGGAAACGGCGTCTCGCTGATGATCTTTGCGGGCATCGTTTTCAGCATGCCTCAGCAGATCGCGACCGTTAAGCAAGAGCTCGAGTTAGGACAGGTCAAGTGGTGGGGCGTCATCGTGGTGCTCATCGCGTTTGTGGCCACGACCTGGCTGATCGTCTACTTCACGACCGCGCAGCGAAGAATTCCGGTCCAGCATATGCGCCGGATGGTCGGAACCCGAGTGATGCAGGGTGGTTCAACGAGCTATCTCCCTCTTTCGGTGAACACGGCGGGCGTCATTCCGATCATCTTCGCGATCACGCTGCTGTACATGCCGAGCCAGTTCGCGCAATTCTTTCCGCAGAACAGCACCATGCACAACATCTTGGAGACGATCGGCAAGTTCATGATGCCGGACTTCCAGGTTGCGAATGCATACATGTACCGGCCGATCATCGCTTGCTTTATCTACACGGCCCTAATCTTCTTCTTCACGTACTTCTACACGGCGATCCAATACAACGTGGAGGACATCGCGAACAACTTGAAGCGCGCGGGATCGTTCATCCCGGGCGTCCGGCCAGGTAAGCAGACCAAGGACTTCCTCGACGGGGTTATCTCGCGGATCACGGTCGTCGGCGCCGCGTTCTTGGCCGCTGTCGCTCTCTTGCAATTTGTGATTCCGGGCTTGACGGGCCTTCACCGAGTGAACGTGATCGGCGGTACCACGCTGTTGATCATGGTCAGCGTTGCGCTGGAAACGATGCGCCAGATCGAAGCGAACCTGCTGATGAAGCAGTATGGGTCGTGAGTGCGTAAATCGTAAATCTACGGAAACGTCGCTTGACTTCCCTCTAAGTAGCCTTGCCGTGCTCCGGTGCAAGTGCCCAGCCGACATCCTAATTCTGGATCCGGCCAATTTACGATTTACGATTTACGATCTAAACGTACGAGATAAAATGAGCGCCCGGAGGTGCAGCCAACGATGTCCGCGCCAGAAGCCACCATTGATGCTGGTCCTACTCACGAAACCTTGAACCCAGAAGCTCGTCCCGTCCGTTTGATCCTGATCGGCCCCCCCGGGGTTGGAAAAGGTACGCAGGCTGCTCTGCTGCAGGAGCGGTTAGGGATCGTGCCGCTTTCGTCTGGCGTCATTTTCCGCTCTGAGATCGACGCCGACACGGACCTCGGCCACTTGGCGCAAAGCTACATCAAGCGCGGCGAGCTGGTGCCAAGCGGCATCACTATCGAGATGATGCGAAAGCGCATCGGCAGCGACAACGTGCGAAAGCACGGGTTCATCCTGGACGGATTTCCTCGAAACCTCCGCCAGGCGGAAGCCCTGGACGAAATGCTCGACGAGATGGAGATCAACCTGGACAAGGTCATTTCACTGGATGTGGCGGACGAGGTCGTGATTCAGAGACTTTCCGGACGGATCGGCTGCACTAAGTGCGGCGAGATCTACCACAGCACGACTAAGCCGCCCAAGCGAGAGGGCCTTTGCGATAAGTGCAACAGCACCCTGATCATGCGGTCCGACGATCAGCCCGAGACGATCAAAGAGCGGCTTCGCGTGTTTCACGAGCAAACGGCTCCGGTGCGGGATTTCTACGAAGCGAAGGGTTTGCTGCAGCGCGTGGACGGAACCCGGACTCCGGAAGAGGTTTACCAGCAGATCGTTGCCGGTGTGGATCCGTGATCGTTCTCAAAAGCCGGGCCGATATCGACAAGATGCGAGCGGCGGGGCGCGTGGTGGCACGCGCCCTTCGCGTTATGGCCGAATCGATCGTGCCCGGCAAAACGACGCTTGCGGAGCTTGACACGATCGCAAAGCGAATCGTGGAAGAGGCGAACGGGCGTCCCAGCTTTTTGAACTACCGCGGCTTCCCGGCTTCGACGTGCATCAACGTGAACGACACTGTAGTCCACGGGATTCCTGATAACACCGTTCTGCGCGAGGGTGATATCGTCGGCCTGGACTTGGGCGTGCAACTCGACGGGTGGCACGCTGACGGAGCCTGGACGTATCCCGTCGGCTCAATCTCTAAAGAGGCGCAGAGGCTGTTGAACGTAACGCAAGAGAGCCTGTTCCAAGGGATCTCAAAGGCAAAGGTGGGTAACCGGATTGGGGACATCGCGGCAGCGGTCCAGAAATATGTGGAGTCGAACGGCTACGCAGTCGTGCGGGATCTTGTGGGCCACGGCATCGGGCGCAACTTGCACGAGGAGCCGTCCTCGGTTCCAAATTTTGGGCGGGCGGGGCGAGGCGAACTTCTGCGCGAGGGCACGACCATCTGCATCGAGCCCATGGTGAACGAGGGCACGTTCAAGGTCAACACCTTGCCCGACAAGTGGACGCTGAAGACGGCGGAC
>JAXDKF010000021.1:0-3209 GCA_034667265.1 Fimbriimonadaceae bacterium | reverse complement strand
GGACACGCTTCCATGAGCTCACTCCTGATTCGGGATCTTCTACATCCACGGCGACGCCATTGATGAACTTCTCGAGGGAGTGTGATCCAGAAACACCCAGGTACCCCCTGCCGTTGGTATCGCTGTTTAGATATGCGACAGCATGCGCCTTGAGCTCATCGGCGTGTGCTTCCGCCCATTCGGTCGAGCCGAGTAAGCCGGGCTCTTCGCCATCCCAGGCGGCGTAAATGATGGTGCGCTTGGGCCGCCAGCCCTGCTTGTACAATGCGCCCAACGCGCGAGCTTCCTCGAGCTCGGCGACGAGGCCCGAGATGGGATCCTCGGCGCCGTTCACCCACGCGTCGTGGTGATTACCGCGAATGATCCACTGATCGGCCTCGGTAGTGCCGGGAATCTTTGCGATCACGTCGTAAAGCGTCTTCAGACTCCAATCGAATTTGACGCGCAGGTGGACTTTTGCCGGACCGGGGCCGAAGCGATATGTGATCGGCAACCCGCCACGCCATGCGGCGGGCACCACTGAACCGCCAAGCGCCGCGAGCAGCGGCTGTGCATCGCCGTAGGAGATTGGCAGAACGGGGATCTTCGTGATGGTCGGTGCCTCAGCGACGGTCAGGCGCTTTGCGTTCTTCGTGGCGCCGATGCCCGGAGTCAGAGGATCGCCCGGATAGGTGGGCATGTCCGCGACAGATCCGCGCTGAACGCCTTGTGCCGGACGCATTGGTCCTGCTGGAAACACATCGCCGCCAGCGTAACCATCATCTCTTGGATCAGAGTAGATCAGGCATCCCACGGCGCCGTGCTCTGCTGCCACCTTGGGCTTGATGCCGCGCCAGGAGCCGCCGTACTTCGCGATGACGATCGCGCCCTTTACGGAGATGCCGCGCTGCTCGAGCTCTTCGTAATCGGCGGGCACTCCGTAGTTCACGAAGACCAGCGGCCCAGTCACGTCGCCGTCAGCGGAATAGGCGTTGTAGGACGGCAGCTGCTCGCTCTGCTGGTTCGATGTCGGATCCAGTGACAGGACAGTCTCCTGCAGCGACGCCTTGAAAGTCGTCGGCGCGACGAGCTCGACGACACGCTCGATGGGCGTCGGAAAAAGAACGTCGAAGTTCTCGATGTGCGCATCCCATCCATAGGACTTGAACTCATTGAGGATCCACTCGGCGTTGGTCCGATCGTAGGGAGATCCAACGTGGTGCGGCCGCGCGCTGAGACGACGCATGGCCTCTCTCATGCGCGCGGGATCGGGCATTGCCTTGAATCGCGCTTCCAGATCACGCTCCGCCTGAACGGACTGCGGAAAAAAGCCACGCAGCGCTACATCCGCGGGCGCGGGTGAGAAGGCGAGACCGGCTGCAGCAGCAAGGAGCGTTGAGAGCAACGTGCGCATTCGGAGTTCTCCGCGGGGGTGGGAAGTCCATTCCGGAATGAATCGACCGTCAAAACGTAATTGCCGGAAGCCAAACCGCAAAAAAAAGACGCTGCAAGCTCGCAGCGTCTTCGACGTTCAAGTTCACGTGCTACCGATTGTAGTCATCCGCCCTTGGTGGCTGGCGAGGGACGCTGCGGTGCGTGGTCGCGCGAATCGAAGCCATGAGCCAGGTCTTCGCCCTCTACGGACGTGGCTGGGATCCATCGGCTGGCCCATGCGCTGATTTCATTCAGCGCAATTTCGAGAGACCGCCCCTTTTCGGTGAGCTCGTATTCGACGCGAACGGGGGTATCGGCAATGACCCATCGGGTCACCAGATCCTCCGCTTCAAGCGACCGAAGTCGCTCCGACAGCATTCTGTCGGTGATGTCGGGGATGGCGGTTTTGATTACAGCGTACCGGGTCTTGCCCTGCAACAGGGTCTGAATGATGGCACCCGTCCACCGTCCGCCGATGAGCTCGACAGCACGGTGGAACTTGGAACATACGGTAGGGACTATTTCAGCCATGGTGACAATTTAGGAATGGGGCGCTTGACACAAGTAACTTACCTAAATATACTACCTTATCGAAAGTAAGTCCATGAGTCGGTTAACGCCGCTAATTTGGGGTTAACTGCAAACCTTCAGCACTATTGAGAGGCAAGTATGACCGCAGCCGCCCAGACAGCTCCTATCGCCGGCGCCAAGACGACGTGGAAGCTCGATCCCACACACACAGTTGTCGAGTTCTCCGCCAAGCACTTGATGATCACGACCGTAAAGGGCCGGATCGCAGACGTCGAAGGAGTCATCAACTCTGACGAGAAGGACTTCAAGAATTCTTCGGTCGAAGCGACACTCAAGGCCGTGAGCCTGGATACCCGGACTGATCAACGCGACCAGCACCTCCGTTCAGCTGATTTCCTGGATGTTGAGAAATTTCCGGAGATTCGGTTCCGCAGCACCCGCATTCAAGGTGACAAGCAGAGCTTCAAGCTCACTGGGGACCTCACGATCCGCGACGTAACCAAGCCGATCACGCTGGACGTCGAATTCGAGGGCCAAACCAAGGATCCATGGGGTGGACAACGGGTCGGATTCAGCGCGACCGGCAAGATCGATCGGCGCGAGTTCGGATTGACCTGGAATCAAGCGCTCGAAGCGGGTGGAGTAGTCGTCGGAAACGACATCAAGATCAGCATCGAGGCACAGGCGGTCAAAGTAGGCTGACTGCGGGATAAGATACTTATCTAACAGAGTGGGTGCGCGACGCGCACCCACTCTGCGTTTCAGGGGTAAGGAAGGCATCGTGCGAAAGAGCGCCAACCTTACCATCTTCGAGGCGTGAAGATCTTCCAGAGCGCTACCGTTCTGCGCGGGCTCGGAGTGTTCCTTGCCGCAGTCGTGGTGGACAGCGGCGAAGCCCAGTTGCCCACAGGAGGAGTTAGCTATCTATCGAACTCGCCTGTGGATGTCGTCGTTGTCGCACACCAGGACGACTGGCAACTCTTCATGGGCGACGTTGTCGCACGACAGATCCGAAGCGGGAAGCCGGTCGTGTTCATCTATCTCACCGCCGGGGACGACGGGCGTGAACCCCTTTATTGGGCAACACGGGAACGGGCCGCACTCGAGTCCACGCGCGCCGCCATTGGGTTGGCAGCTACCGATTCGGCTGGGAGTCATTGTTCGACGGCAAACACCCTAAGACACGCCATGCGAAGATGCACGATCCTCAACACGGCATCCTACTTTCTTCGTTTGCCGGATGGTCGTCGAAATGGGGTAGGATT
>JAXDKF010000020.1:0-2524 GCA_034667265.1 Fimbriimonadaceae bacterium | reverse complement strand
TGCCATCCCCCTCCACGAGAGGGATTTGCGAAGCCTTCTTTTGAATCGCGGTTTCTCTAACCGCGCCACCTCGTCGCCAAAGCACTTTTACGGTCTGGCCCTCGCCGATTGTGAGCATATCGCGCGCCTTAAGGGGCATGACCATGGTGTTCAGCTTTGCCCTGAGCTGCGCGCCTAATGAACGCGCCTTATCGCGGCGCTTCTTAGCTTCATCCAGGGGCAGGGACTTGGTTGCGTTCGTTGTCGCTTGAACAACCGCGGTCCGATACTCGGAAACGAGGTCGGGTCCGAGCACCCAGTGGTCTTCGATGGTATCCACCCAGTCTCCCGGTTTCACGCCTGCCTGCTCTGCCGGTCCGCCCGGCGTGACACCCACGACGGTCAATCGAGGAATCGATAGGGAGCCCATGTCGTTGGGGCTTGCGGAGTCGGCGCCGGTTGCGCTGTTGTGCGGCTTTCCGCCCTGCATCTTAAACGTGAAGTCCGCGCCGATGCCTTCGTACTTGCCTTGGAGGGAATTCTGATAGACGCGAAACTCGTCCGTGTCCATGAACATGGATCGGGGGTCTTTGAGGCTGTTGACCATCCCCTTGACGGCTCCGACGGCGAGCTTTCGGTCGTCCGTGATCGGCTCCACGTATTCCCGCTTTAGAAGGCGGACCATCTCGCGAAAGAAATCGCCCTCTGGCACGTCGGTGTCGCGCGATGCGAGGAGGCCGGTTAGGGAGACGCCTCCGCTCATCGAAGAGCCTCGAGCCGTGCCGCCCATGTCGACGTTCTGGCGAACGAGGCTGCCGACCACCACGGAAAATGCGAGACAAGTGAGGACACCCGCTCCGGCAAGCGACGTGACCGCCGCTGAGGGAATTAACCTGCTCTTGGTTGAACTCATGAAAAACTCGTTGGGACTCCCACTATAAGCTACGTGTAACCGGACTCTTCCATGCCCAGAGGCGACCCCGCCTTTGGATTTGACAAGCTTTCGTTCCCATCTTACGCGGTTTTGGCACAGCCTCCGTTATTTGGACCTAAGGCTGCTTTTGGACCCAAGCCGCTATGAGAGGTATCGGACCGGATTCCGGCTTCTTGTAGCCGACTCTGGAACTATGACGGCATTCGGGCCCTTGGCTCCGCATAAATGCTAGCTCAGGACCTCGAAAATCCGGATGTCCTCAGGAGTGGCGGCGTGGCCGTCGCCTCGGCTGAAGGCAAGGCCATCGGTTCCGCCGTAGACGGACAGGTCGGCGGGCATCTTGGCGATCATGTCCAACACCACCTTCTTGATCCGCTCCGAGTTGGTCCTGAAGACTTCGAGGACGTCGTGGGCGGTCACCGCTTCCGTTCCTGAAACGAGGCCGCTATCGTAGTCGGTGATCAGCGAGATGTTGACCACCGCCATGCCGAGCTCGCGGCAAAGGTGCGCCTCCGGATATTGGGTCATGTTGATGACTTCCCAGCCCATATCCGTGAACCACTTGCTCTCCGCCTTGGTGGAGAACCTAGGCCCTTGGATAACCACCACCGTCCCGCGTTCGTGACAGGGGATCCCGTGCGCTTTGATCGTGTCGATCGCGAGCTGCCGGAACAACGGATGATAGGTCTCGGCGGGCGAGATGTGGGTGACGATCGGCCCGTCGAAGAAGGTGTCCTTTCGCGCGTTCGTTCGGTCCACGAATTGATCGCAGACAGCGAAGCTGCCTGGCTCGAAGTGCCGCTGTAGAGAGCCGGCCGCACAGGGAGAGATCACCGCTTGGACGCCCAAGGCTCGGAGAGCCCAGACGTTGGCGCGATAGTTGACCATGTGCGGGGGGAGCGTGTGGTTCCTTCCATGACGGGGAATGAATGCGACCTTTCGGTCCGCGACGGTCGCGAGCATTACCGAATCGCTGGGCGGACCGTACGGCGTATCGACTTTCGCTTCTCGCACGTCCTCGAGCAGGCTGTAAAAGCCCGAGCCGCCGAAGATGCCGATCTCCGCTCGCGGGGTCACTGCATCACGCTCGCGAGATTGTCGTGAAGCTTGTCGATCACGCTCGCGACGCGAGAGCCGCGGCGCAGCATGGAGTCTTGATTGATGCTTAAGACGCGCTTCTTCTGGATTGCGGAGAGGCTCTTGAATCGGGGATCCTTCAAGAACGATGCCGGATTTCCGGCGACCACGATTACGTCAGGGTTCATCTGGATGAGGGATTCGGCGTTTAGGGTCACGAACTTGTTTCCTTTAGGCCCAACCGGGTTGCCTGTAGCGCAGCGGATCTCATCCGCATAGAACGAGTCTGTGCCCGCGATCATGTGCTCCGAGCCTCCCCCGGGAAGGATAAGCGCGACCTTCGCCGCGGGTTGGATGGGATCGGCGGCCGCTGCCTTCTTGGCAGCGTAGATTTCGTCGACGTACGCGGACATTTCCGTCTCGCCCGTGTAGATCTTGCCTAGCGAGTACAGCTCGTCCATGAACTGGTCGACCGTGTCGCCGTCCAATTCGAAAGTTTGCTTTGCCAACTTTTTCATTTGGGCTTTGTCGGCC
>JAXDKF010000019.1:0-4369 GCA_034667265.1 Fimbriimonadaceae bacterium | reverse complement strand
ACTGGGATCATCGCTTCCAGGGCACGCGCGATTGTGGCGCTCGCAAAAGCCGTGGTCGATAAGGAAGTCGCGCTGCGCCCGGGAGCGGATGCGGCGGCAACTATGGAGCGGCTTTGCAAAATCCCCGGCATCGGACCATGGACGGCGGAATACATCGCAATGCGGGCGCTCTCCTGGCCGGACGCGTTCCCAGCTTCGGATTTGGGAATTCGAAAGGCGCTCGATATGTGCACCGAGCGCGAGGCACTTGCGCGGGCCGAAGCATGGCGGCCCTGGCGCTCCTACGCGGCCATGCATCTCTGGAGAACCCTATGACCTACTTCACAATTTTCGACAGCCCCATCGGCCAACTTCTTCTCACCTCTGACGGGGCGAGTATCACGCGCCTTTTCATGGAAGATTACGAAGGCGGACCAACCGCGTCCTCAGATTTCCTGGGCACCAATGGGCATGCACGGTTTGGATCTCTGCCGCACGCCGATTGGCAAGATGGCGCAGCGCTTCCGATGATTCGCAAGGCAAAGGACCAGATTGACGAATTCTTTGCAGGCAATCGGCACGATTTCGATCTTCCACTTAAGCCTGAAGGAACCGAATTCCAGCGCACGGTTTGGGACGAGCTGACTCGGATTCCGTTTGGGAAAACAATCAGCTACGGCGAGCTGGCCAGGCGCATTGGCAAGCGTGAGGCCTCGCGCGCGGTTGGCTTGGCGAACGGGCGCAACCCGATCTCGATCATCGTGCCGTGTCACCGGGTGATCGGCGCGAGCGGCAGGCTCACCGGCTACGGAGGCGGCATCGATCGGAAGGAGTGGCTGCTCGGGCACGAGGCGACGGTGCTCGGCAATCGGCAGCCGGAGCTGGCGCTGTAGCATCGCCCTCCGGGCGATGATTCTGATAACGGGGGCCGCTCGTTGGGGAAGTGTCACCCACTCCCGAGCGGCGTTCCACGGCAGAGTCATCGCCCGGAGGGGATGCTACGCTCGTTGTCGCGACTTCTCAAACTCGGCCACCAGGTCACGAGTAGCTTGCGCGGGATCCGAGGCGCAGATGATAGCGGAGACCACCGCCGCCGCGTCTGCGCCAGCGGCCGCCACAAACGCCACGTTAGAAAGGTTGATGCCGCCTATGGCTACGATTTTCTTCTCGGGAAAGGCTTGCCTGATGTCGGTGATGCGCTCGACGCCCACGGCATCGCCTGCATCATTTTTAGTTGACGATCCAAAGATAGCCCCGACGGCAAGATAGGACGCGTATGGCGCGACCATCTGAGCCTCCTCCACGGTACTCACTGAGACGCCAATTATCTTGCTCCAACCGAGGATCGACCGCGCGTCCTCTGGCGACATGTCTTCTGGTCCGAGATGCACGCCCTCCGCGTCTACGGCAAGCGCCAAATCCACGCGATCGTTGATGATGAAGATCGCGCCGTGGTTGCGCGTGACCCCTCGCATCCTCTTGGCGAGGTTGATCAGCTCGGGAGTCGAGAGCCTCTTGTCGCGCAACTGGATGATGCGCGCGCCTCCTTCCAGGGCAAGTCGCGCACCGACCATGTGGCTGATCTCGGGGTTGAGCCGGCTGTCGGTCACGAAGTAGATGCCGGACAGCTCTGGAGGCGAAGCGCCGTCCTGGGTCAGGCGTTGGTGGCCGGTTAAAAGCAAACCCGGCGAGTTCTCTGCCGCTACAAAGGCGCCAAGGAGAGCTCGGTTCATTTCTGACTTTGCGATCTTCATGGCCGCATCCGGGTTGAGGCCGTTGGCCAAGCCTGCCGCAATGAAAGACGCGAGAATACAGCCCGTCCCTCGGGCATCCACGACCTTGACGGTCGATCTTCCATACGAAATCGGGCCGCTCTCTGGAAGCAGGAGGACGTCGGTAGGGTCGTCGAGGTGCCCGCCCTTGATGAGCACGGAACGAGCGCCTCTCTGCATCAACTCAGCGCCGGCGGCGAGCCTCTGCTCGGCGGCCTCAACTGCCTTGTCGGTGAGGATTGCGAGCTCCGGCACGTTCGGCGTAACGATGGTGGCGATAGGCAGCAGGTCTTGCATAAGGGCCCTCTTGCCCTCTTCGTCCAAAAACGGCTTACCGCTGGAGCTGGCCAGCACCGGATCTAGTACCACGGGTGTGCTTGGATGTCCCTGGAGGGCTTGGACAACTGTCTTAACCTGAACGGCCGATCCCAACATGCCGATCTTCACCGCCCCAATGTCATAGGTCTTGAATGCCTGTTCGATCTGGGCTCGGAGGACGTCCGGCTCGACGAGCTGCATCGCCGTAACGCCATCGACACCCTGTGCGGTCACTGCCGTAATCGCCGTAGCCGCTGGAACACCGATGTGCTGCAGCGCCCGGAGGTCGGCTTGAATTCCCGCTCCGCCGGATGAGTCCGAGCCGCCAATGACGAGGACGAACTTGCTCAGGCGACACCGGCCTCGGCAAAGCGTGCAGGAGAGAAGGGCGCGAGCATCTCCGGCTCCTTGCCATTGATGACCAGCTCGGCCATGAGCTTGGCGGTGATGGGAGCGAGCAGAATTCCGTTTCGATAATGGCCTGACGCCACATAGGCGTTACCCAGCGTCGGAAGGCGACCCATGACCGGCATGTCGTCTGGGGTGCCGGGGCGCAGGCTCGCCCAAGTGTCGGTGAACGTGAATTCTTTGGCTGGCGGATAGAGGTCCACCGCCTTTTCGAGCAGCGCTTCGATAGCTTCATCGGTGATTCTCTCGTCGAAGCCCGCCTCCTCGCTCGTCGCGCCGACGAGCACGGACCCATCATCTCGCGGGACCAGGTAGCTGCCCGCGCCGTAGAGCGTGTAACGGAGATCATGGCTTGGCTGCTGGAGCATGACGACCTGTCCTTTGACCGGCCGGACCGGCACGTGAACGCCTTTGCTCGCAAGCAGCTCGCCGGTCCAAGCGCCCGCCGCGTAGATGGTCTTGATGTCTAGATTGATCGCCTGGCTGGCACGGTCGGCGTGGATGCCCTCCATGAACGAGACCCGCTGACGCTCGCAAGCGCGCTGAAGCGCTTGCATGAGCCGACGGGGATTTACGTGTTGCTCTCGAGAGGAGCGGATACCCCCCAGAACGCCTTGATCGATGTTCGGCTGTAAGTCCTCCAATTGAGCGGCGTCCAGCCACTCCACCTGGAGATTTTTTCCTCCCCGGGACTCGGCGAGCCGCCGGAATGAGTCTGCCTCGGCGCCCGTGAACACCAGCCGCAGGAGGCCCGGGCCTTCCAGCACAACCTCGATCTCAGAATCGAAATTGAGCTGCTCGAGGAACGAAGGATAGAGGTCCAGGCTCGCCTTGCCAAGGTGATACATCGGGCCGATCTCGTCCGACTCTGCGAGCGGAGCGAGCATGCCGGCGGCCGCGCCCGATGCATGCGAGCCAACCCGATCTCTTTCCAGGATTCGTATAGCCAGGCCCGCGCGAGCAAGCTGCCAGGCAATGGAGAGGCCTATGACGCCCCCGCCAACGACGACTACGTCCGGGGTTTGGGACAACTAGCCACCGGCCATCATCTGGACGATCTCGAGCTCGTCGCCGTCCTCGAGTTGCAGCTCGTCATAGCTGTCGCGCTTGACGATCTCGAGGTTGCGCTCGACCAGGGCCGTCCGGCTCACGCCCTTGGCGGCGAGGAACTGGGAGATGGTCAGCGGCCCGCTCAGGTCCTCCAGCTTTCCGTTCACTACGATGCGAAGCATTTCCATTAACCTACCTGACGCCATTTGGAGTGCAGTGCTTCAGCGCCGCTTTCGTGTTCCTTAGCTCGGGTCCTATCGCGGCTTCAAGGCAGCTTTGAACGCCTTCGCCATCTGCTGCCGTTCAGCCCCTTGGAACGGCGACATCGCGGCGACCCCGTATGCGCCGGCTTCGATGCAGGCAAGAGCGTTTTCGGGCTTGATACCGCCGATGGCGATCACGGGGATGTCAGTCGTGCTGCAGATCGCTTTCAGGTGCTCGATCCCGCCGGCGGGCTGGCGTGGGTGGGAGTCCGTTGAAAAGATGGTGCCGGCGAGGAGGTAGTCCGGATGCAGGGCTTCGGCCGCTCGGGCAGCCTCCGGAGAGTGAACCGAGATGCCAAGAAGTTTGTCCTTCCGGGTCGCCGGGTCTGGTTGCCCCTTTTCGATCTGCGCCTTTGGCGAAGAGACGACGGAATCCTCCGGCAGATGGAATCCACTGGCTTGCGCCAGGCGAGGCAGTCTCCCTCCGGCGTTGACGATGATCGGGAATGAAGGGCCGAGGGCTGTACGGAGTCGCGTCAGGGTAGCGCGAATGGAGTCGAGGTCAGCATCCTTGGCGCGCAGGAGCAGCATATCGACGCCGCCTTGGATCGCACCCCACACCTTGAACTCGAGAGCCGG
>JAXDKF010000018.1:0-2722 GCA_034667265.1 Fimbriimonadaceae bacterium | reverse complement strand
ATTGCACAGGCGGGTGAGCCAAAGCCGATAGAGCTCAGGCGAGGAGTACGCGTAGATCCAGCCGGTGCTCGGCCTGCGAGGGGTGTTGTCCCACATCGGAAACGCGGTCTCGTAAAGAAGATACGGCTTCGGCTCGCCTTCTTTCAACTTCATTTCGAGGATCGCCGGATAGCTATAAGTCCCCCCGTCGAAGTCCCTATTAAGAATTCTTGGTCCGATGCCGTCCCAGTAGTCCAGCCGCACATTTGGCTTCATGTGCTCGTTGTGCGGGGGAAACTGCATGGCCGCGTCAAAGCCGAAGGGAGTCGGATCCTCGAAGCCCATTGTCTGCGCTGCAATCAGATAGAGCTCGCCGATGCCGCTCTCCCGCGCATAGTCACGCCACCTTTTCACGGTCTGCGCGGCGTCGGGCAAGAGCTGACACTTATAGACCATGACCACCGGCTTCCCTTCGATGCGGATGTAATTCGGGTGCTTGAGATACTTGCCGATGTCTTTAACGAACTGAACATCCGAATCGGGCGTGTGCACTTGGGCTACGAACACGTCGTCTTCGTGACCGTCCCACCGGCGAGTCCAATTCTCGTTTGCCCAGATCAGGCAGAAGGGAAAGTCGATCTTCGGGTTTGCGAGGAACCCATCGAGTGGCTTCTCGAGAAGGCGCCTCCCACCAAACCAGTAGTAATAAAACGCGAAGCCATGGATTCCGTATTGCTTCGCCAGCTCGACTTGGCGTTCTTGGACCTCGCCGACTCGCAGGTCGTAAAAGCCAACGTCTTCCGGAAGATGCGGTTGATAGTGGCCGAGGAACTGAGGAAACGCGCGGGTCACGTTGTTCCACTCGGTGAAACCCCTGCCCCACTCGGAATCGTTCTCCGGAATCGGATGAAATTGGGGCAAGTAAAAGGCGATGAGCTTAACGAGGTGCTCGGCTTCGGGGGCGGTGACATGCTCCACGTAGTTCGGCCCGCGATCGACCCGCGACGCGGTGCTGTAGTTGAGATTCCAGTAGTACTGCTTCGCCGCCGCCACGGACTCGCTTCCCCGACGTAACACCTGCAGGATCCTTTCGAATCTATCGTTGGAAGTTTCCGTCGAAGGCGCCAACTGGGGGGTGGCGGCAGTCAGAGGTAGCGCGGCCGGCTTGGCCAGGCGCAGCTTAACCAGGATCTTTCTATTAGCACGCTTAAACGTTCCGCGAATGCCCTCAGCCTTAACGACATCTCGCGTCCGCATCAATAGGTTAAAGAAGCGCTCGCGTGTGCTGCCGGGCGGCATGAGAGCACGTCCGAGGCGCGCCTGCGGAAGGGCGCGCAATGCGTCAGCCTCGTGATACCAAAAGGAGAGCTCCCGATGCAGCGCGTGGATCGCGTCATGGGAATCCTTATCCTCGAGCGGTTCGTTCCTTGACATGGCTGACGACTACGCTATTTTGCAGCCCCCGCCAACTGCGAGTGCTGCCACCAGGCATAGAAGCTGTCCTTGCCCTCTTCGACCCGGAAAGGATTGGGAAATGCGGTCTCGAGATCTGGGCGCTCCCTATACGTCTTGCGCATGGCGTCCTCGATCTTCGCCCCGTTGCTGAAGCGCGCATATTGCCATGCCGCGTTCCCAAGCTCTTCTTGGCCATAGATCCTGATTTGATCGAGATACCATTCCCAAACGTCGAAGATCGGGTGCTTCGTGTCTTGGAAGAGGTGGCGAACCATCTGAAACCCCGCCTCCGAGTCGTAGCCGCTGAAGTGATAGAAACCGAGGGGCTTGCCATCTATCTGCAATTGCCCTTCCGGCGACATCGTCATCGTTCTTTGGGTGAGATTCCAGGTAGCGACATCGAATTGCGGGTCTCTCAGGATGTGGAGCTGATCGAAAAAGACGGGAGCCAAATCGCACCATCGCTGATCGGTAAACAGGCCGTAAGGGATGTCGTCGTAGCAGAACTGGCTTAGGCGCTCGCTCCACCACTTGAGGAACTCTCCTCCCTGCCCATCCTTGCGGGCGGCGAAGAATCCGAGGTTGAACACTCCCCATCTAAGTGAGCCGATCTCGTTGGCGACGATCGAGTGCTTGGCATGTTCCGGCTTGCTCTGATGAGGGGCCAACAGAATGGGGTGCTGGTCCAAGAGATCGTTCAAGTGCGAGAGATCGTTGAACACGGCGATATCGGGATCGAAGTAGATGATCCTGTCGGCGTTCTCCCGTTCAATGATCCACAGCGCTGCGAGACCCTTGACCGCAGTGCAGATCTCAGTCACCCGATGCTTGAAGATCCAGCTCTGGAGATTTGGGATGCCGAGCTCGTCGATGTTGATGATCGAGTCGAACGGCTCCTCGAACGGTCGCACGGAAGGATGGAGAGGCTCGGAAAGCACGAGGTGCAGTTTCCAATCGGGATGATGCGACTTCAACGTGCGGGCGAGCACGCGCGCCTTAGGAATGTAGTTGTTCGTGATCGACGTGAAGCACTGCATCGTCAAGACGCGGAAGAAGGTTCCGGCACTCCTTTGAGGGCAGCTCGCGGTTGGCAGCCTAAATACAAATCGTCGACGATTCCGCCCCTATAAGCCAGCTTCGACAGATAGGGGGTGTTGCTTCTGAATTTGGATAGGTCGTCCCGCACCTGCTCCGCATCGATTAAATAGGCGATCAAGGAATCCGTGTTCGTGAAGACCTTCCCGGAGCCGTGGCCTTCAACGTACACGGCCACGTTTCCGCTGTCGTG
>JAXDKF010000017.1:0-3810 GCA_034667265.1 Fimbriimonadaceae bacterium | reverse complement strand
GTTCGGCCAGACGGGTCTTTGGGCTGGCTCAAAGGCGCGGGCGCGCTCGGTCCCGATCTCGCCTACGCTCTCACGTTGACCCCCGATGGCGTGGCGATCAGCTACGGCGTTTACGTGCCATCCACCGGCCTATGGAATACGTACGTGCGGAAATACGACAAGGCGGGCAAATTCCTTTGGAGCTCCGGCCCTTTGCCGGGAAGCGTTCACGTAACGGCGATGGCCGCTGGTGCTGACGGGGCAATCTATATGGCCGGGCAAGACCAAATCGGCGTGCCTTACAGGCTCCACGTGCTTAAGTTGGCGTCCACGGGTTCTGTGGCTTGGTCTGCGCCGTTCGCGGGCATTGGCCCCGGAGACGACTACTCGAACAAGCTAGCGCTCGACCCGGCTGGCAACCTTTACGTCTCCTCCACTTTGTGGAACGGCGATCGCTACTTGGCCAGCCTCCAGAAATACAGCGGCTCAGGAAGTCTCGGGTGGACGCGGTCCTTTGCTTCTTCGGCCAGCGGCGCAACGTCCTTTGCTCTCGCTCTTAGTGGAAGTGCGTCGTACTTGGTCGGCACGGATTGGTCGGCGGGACGCGGCTTCATCCGAAAATACGACGCCGATGGAAATCTGACTTGGTCCTACCTCTCAGCCGAGACGGACACGCTCGGAGAGCGTTTTGCGTCCGTAGCGGTAGACAAGGATGGCAATGTGGCTATCGGCGGTTCCGCGGTGCGGCTGGACAAGAACGTGGACCTTCTCGCCGCCAAATACTCCGGCGATGGCGCACCCATCTGGAAGAAGCTCTACGATGGCCCCGGCCTGGGGACTGATCTCGGTAAGTACGTCGTTGCGGACCCGTTTGGAGCCATTTATGTTGCGGGCAACGTGTCGGGTGGGACCACCGGCCGGGATTGCGCCTTGTGGCGATTGAACGCAGACGGATCGCCGGGTTGGCCCGATGGCGGAGAATTCATGCGCGGTGCGGCAGTAGTCGACAGCGAGAACCTGACCAACTCGGTCGCGGGCCTCAGCCTTGATGCGCGGGGCGGCGTGTATATGGCGGGAACGGCGGTGGGACCAAGCGGCACGCAAGACCTCCACGCGATGAAGTTTGGACCGAGCTATGGGGCCGAGTTCGTGGCGCAAAGCGTGCCGAGCTCGATGATCGCTGGCCAAACGTACACGGTCTCGGTCGTCTACAAAAACACGTCCAACGTGCCGTGGAGCCTGCCCGACGCCTTTGCCCTCGGCAGCAGCAACACGCTCGACAACACGACTTGGGGCTTGAGCCGCGTGGCCATGCAAACCGGCGAGGTGATCCAACCTGGCGAAATCAAGAAGTTTCAATTCAGGGTCGATGCACCCTCTACGCCTGGAACCCACAATTTTCAATGGACCATGCGGCGGGAATTCGTGGGTGCGTTCGGGCAGCCCTCGACCAACGTCGCGGTCAACGTCAATTCCGCCGGCAGCGCGGCCAAATATGTTTCCCAATCTGTGCCCTCTTCCGTCAAAGCGGGCGCCACATTCTCTGTTCGGGTGAAGATGCAGAACATCGGGACGAGGACATGGACTCGGGCGGCGGGCTACGCGTTGAACGTGACCGGCACTAGCGGCAATTGGGGTTCTCCCACGATCGACTTGGGTCCAACGGAGGCGATCAAGCCGGGAGAGACGAAGACGTTCGTGTTCAATCTCGTCGCGCTGTCCGTGCCGGGCTCCTACCAGATACGATTCCGGATGACGAAGGAATCCATGCTGTTCGGAGACAAGACGCCGGTGAAGGCCATTGCGGTCACGCCGTGACAGATGTGTGCTGTTGGCTGTTGGCTGTCTGCTGTAACAGCTCACAGCCTACAGGTTACAGCTAACAGATCAGTACGTGTACTGCGGCTCCCACTTGTTCCAGCCATCGGCCAGCAGGTCGAGCAAGTGCCACGTGGCGCAGAAGTCGTCCCCTTCGCCAAACGGCGCGGATGCCACGCGCCGGATCGTCCCGTCCGCCTCTTTCGTTAAACCCGTAGCGCCTGGCCAGAAGGAGCCGGCTTCTTGCCCATGCATGCCCATCGCCTTGCTGAAGTCACCGGAGGTGTCTCGCACGATGTGGAATTTCCAGCCGCGGGACAGTGCAAAGCGCTGTTGCTGGTCGACTGGATCCGGATTCACCATGACGACCGAAGTGCGGTTCTCGAGATGCGGCAGCACGCCGTTCAATCCATCGGCCCAGAGCATGCAATAGCGGCAGCTCTCGCCCATGTTGTGGATGATCAGAAGATCGGTGCGACCATTGAAAAGCTCGGACAGCCGGACCTCGCCGTGAGGCGTGTCGAAGGTGTAATCCTCGACCGGCTGCGCCGGCTGCGCGCGTCGAAGCTCGGCCAATTGCTTCTTCTTTTGCTCGATCTCTTCTTGCAGCTTCTCGATTTCCGTTTTGGTCTCTACCGCCATCCGTCAGCCTCTCCTGATCGGCGATTGCATCGCCTCTGCTGCAAGTATAGGCGCTCTTTTAGCATCTTGGGTTACCTAAAGCCGCTTGCTTAGAGCCGGCATCGGCGTTAGACTGGCTACGTCGGTTTTGGCGACAAGGAGATCATCGATGAGGAAACTCATTGCGCTTGCCTGTTTAGCAGGCCTGGCGGCCAGCGCGGCGGCCGACCTCGGGATTTACTCGGCAACGCTTACTGGAGCGGAAGAGGTGCCCCCGGTCGTGACCTCGGCAAGCGCGGCCTCGTCCTTCAGCTTCGATACCGTAACCGGGATCCTGCGCGGCAGCATCTCCGCGAACGGCTTCAGCTCTGAGGTCTTCGGAGCCCGAATCCACACGGGAGCCTTCGGCTCAAACGGTCCGATCACGATCGACCTCGGAGCCCCTACCGCCATCGGTTCCGGATTCATATGGGACATGAACTTCGAGTTCCACGGCAACATTGGGCCGGACTCGCTTTCAAACGACGAGCTCAAGGCGCTGCTGGACTCCGGCGGGATGTACATCAACATCTTCACGCTGGCCAAGGAGACCGGCGAGATCCGGGGCCAAATCCATCCAGTGCCCGAGCCTGCTTCGCTCGTTACGTTGGGGTGGGGTGGCCTGCTTTTGGCGAGACGCAGAAAGCGTTAGGTGCTCAGGTTCTAGCACAAGATGACGATGCCGTAGTTGACCACGTCCCATTTCACGTGGTCTACGATCCGATAGCCCTTCTTTGCGTAGAGCTCGATGAGATGAGTGGCGGGCTCGGCCGTGTCCAACGCGAGCTCCTCCGCCCCAGCTTCCCGCGCGCGATTCTCCACGAAATCGAGCAAAGCTGAGCCGATTCCGCAACCCTGTAGCGACGGCTCCACTCCGTACTGCCCGAAGCTCGCGACGTCCGCCCGGTCGTACCAATCGCATCCTCCCGTATGGGCGCTGTCGCGAAAAACGATGGAGCCCACCACCCGTCCATCCAACTCCGCGACAAAGCACTCTCCTTCCTGGATGCGCTCCAAAGTTGTTGCTTCATCTTGGTACGTAGCCACGAAGCGCAGACCCAGGGTCGCTAAGGCCGCGTAAGCGCGGTGGAGCAGGGCGGTCAACTCCGCCACGCTGTCGTCGTCCCGAAATGCCCTCACCAACGCCTCGTTCACGTTATGATGTTATTGTGTTGTGGAACCGCCGCTTGAGTGCCTGGGTTGAAAGAAGCATGGCTTTTGTAGCCCTAGCAGTGGCTTTGCTCGGCTCCGTGCTCACAGGCGTTGTGGCTGTGCGCACGACTGAAGTGCAGCCTGCGGTCCTTGTTATCGCCGTGGTGTGCATGGCGCTCGGGTTCGCGGTGCCTCGGCTTG
>JAXDKF010000016.1:0-4976 GCA_034667265.1 Fimbriimonadaceae bacterium | reverse complement strand
AAGGCTGGGACGAGAACAGATGGGCCCCTTGGCGACTGGCCGCGCGCAACCAGTTCGGCTTTGACGATGCGATGGTCAACACCTCGGTCCACGGCGGCACGGACCTCGGAGACGCCGCCTGGAAGGGCTTCGACGTCAAGGTGATCGATGGCATCGTTAATGGCGTGGCGGGCGTGGCGGGTCGTCTAGGCGATCTATCCCGCAGGGTGCAGACGGGCTATGCGCGCACCTACGCGCTCATGATGCTCGCCGGGGTTGTGGCGATCGTCGGATATCTAGCCTATGCACTCTCGCACGTGGGAGGCGGCCTCTAATGGGCTACAACATCCTCACGGGCGCGCGCATCAATCTCGAGCAGGAGACCGGCATGGGTCTCCTGAGCCTGGTTATCTTCTTCCCGCTGCTCTGGTCGGTGCTCCTGATGTTCTTCCCGGCGCAGTCGGAGAAGGCGATTAAGTATTTCGCGCTCGCGGGCTCGGTGATCACGTTTGGGCTCTCGTGCTTCATGCTCTCGAAGTTCACCGGCGGGACGTATCACTTCCAGCTCGCGGAGAACGTGGAGTGGATCCCCAACTTAGGAATCAACTACCGTGTGGGCGTGGACGGAATCAGCATCTGGCTGATCATGCTGACCACCTTCCTCAGCGCCATCTCGATCTGGTTCAGCTTCTACATCAAGCACCGCCTGAAGCACTACATGATCTTCCTGCTGCTGCTCGAGACGGCCATGCTCGGCGTGTTCGTCTCCCTGGATCTGATCCTGTTCTACACGTTCTTCGAGGCTTCGCTCATCCCCATGTTCTTCCTCATCGCGATCTGGGGCGGAGAGCGCAAGACGTATGCGTCATTCAAGTTCCTGATCTACACGTTCACCGGCTCGATCTTCATGCTTGTGGCGATCATCGCGATGTACATGATCCAGCAGCGCGAGCTCGGGATCACGAGCTTCAGCCTTCTGCAGCTTCAGGAAGCCATTGCTAGTGGCCGCTTATGGCAAGGCAAGGAGTGGCTGGAGACGCTCTTCTTCTGGGCATTTGCCATCGGCTTTCTCATCAAGACCCCGGCGTTTCCATTCCACACGTGGCTTCCCGACGCGCACGTTGAGGCGCCAACTGCGGGTTCCGTGATCCTGGCCGGAGTGCTGCTCAAGATGGGCACCTACGGCTTTCTCAGATTCTGCTTGCCCCTTTTCCCGGACGTGGCCCCGCAGATGGCGCCCTACATCATGACGCTCGCGGTGATCGGCATCATTTACGGTGCAATCGTCGCGGCCGTGCAGCCCGATCTGAAGAAGTTGATCGCGTATTCGTCAGTGGCGCACATGGGCTTCGTTCTGATCGGCATCTTCTCGTTCACCCACAACGGATTGATGGGCGGAGCGATGCAGCAGCTCAACCACGGCATCAGCACGGGCGCGCTCTTCCTTCTCGTCGGCCTCATCTACGAGCGGCGGCACACCCGCATGTTCAAGGAGTTCGGCGGGCTTAAGCAGAGGATGCCGATCTACTCCGCGATCTTCTTGATCGTTATGCTCTCGAGCGTAGGTCTGCCGGGCACCAACGGGTTCATCGGCGAGTTCCTGGCACTGCTAGGCACGTTCGAGGCTTCGTTCAACAACCTGTTCGGCTTGAACATTATCTATGCGGTGGTCGCCGGATTTGGCGTGATCCTCGCCGCGGTTTATCTGCTCAGCATGTTCATGAAGGTGTTCTACGGACCGCTGGACAATCCGGAGAATGCGCGACTGCGAGACATCAAGCCGTGGGAGATCGCCATGTGCGCGTCGCTCCTTCTGTTCATTTTCTGGGGCGGCCTGTATCCCAACACCTTCCTCAAGCCGATGGAGAAGAGCATCGCGGCGGCCCGCTTAATGGCGATCGCACCCCCAGGCAGAAGGCCGACCTGGATGAACACGTCGCTCGAGATCAATAACCGGATGGATCTCGTATACCTACGCAGTAGAACGGGTGACGTCACCGCACCTGTCGATTTCAAAGCAGCTCCCGTGATCTTTCCGGGGATTCTGCACATCGAAAATCCAGAGTATCAAGCGGTCGCAATGCGCCGCGGAGGACCCCAAAGAAGATGAATTCCAACGAACGGATCTCCGCTGCACTAGCGGGGAAGCCTGTCGACCGCAAGCCCGTGATTGCATGGCCCGGCGAGGACAAGGGCTCTGACGTCCACGTGCTCCGAGTTTCTGTGCCCCGGCGCGAGACCGGCGGGGGCGGCGAATCGACACTGATGGAGGTTCTGAACCCATTCGGCCTCGCGCTTTCGCAAGGCACGAATCTGCTTCACGTCCTTCGCGATAATCCCGCTAGGGGAGAGTCGCTGCTCGCCGACGCCGTGCGCTCGGTGAGGGCAAGGATCAGGACGGGCATCGCGGAAGCCAACGGCATCCTGTACCGCCTGCACGGCGCGCGCTCTTCGCTCAGCACCCCGATGGAATACGGCGGACACTTCCTCGAACTGGACCGCGATATCCTTTCGTTCGCGGAAGGTGGCATCAGGATGGTCTTCATCGTGGGCGGTGAGGACACGTATCTCGATTTCGTCAGCGACCTTCCGGCGGAGATCTTCGGTTGGGACGTCAAGGGCACCGGCGTCAGCGTTTCGCAAATGCGCTCGCTCCGCAAGGGAGCTCTTGCCGCAGCCAGCAAGGAAGCCGACATTTTGCTATCGTTCCCGACGGACGTCAGCGTCGCCATCGAGTCCCCTCTGTTAACCAATGCCTAATTCACCGTTAACGATCCCGCAAGTCGACTGGCTCATGCTCGCGCCGATCGCCATCGTCGCGGTCGCGGGCATGATCGCCTTGCTGATCGAGACGATCGTGCCAAAGCGGTCCAACAAGGGCCAGTGGCTGGTCTCCATCCTCGGCCTCGCGTTCGCAGGCTTGATGCTTACGAAGCAGGTCGGCAGCCCGGAAGGGGACACTCTGAACGGCTTACTTATCGCGGATCGATTCGGGCTCATCGCCCAGCTCGTCATCGTCGCTGCGGCATTCATCTGCATCCTCTTCAGCGAGGATTATCTCGTCCAGAAACGAATCGCGTTCGGGGAGTTCTATCCGCTGGCACTGTGGTCAACCGTGGGTGGCATGGTGATGGTCAGCACCCATAATTTGCTGGTCATCTTCGTCGGTCTCGAGATCCTCTCGATCGCGCTCTATGTGCTGGCGGGCATGAGCCGCAGCGAGGAACGCTCGGAAGAGTCCGCAATGAAGTACTTCCTGCTCGGCGCGTTCGCGAGCGCGTTCCTGCTCTACGGAATCGCCTTCATTTACGGCGCGACCGGCGGGCTCGACATGCGCCTGGCAAACACGGCCTGGGCGAGCGGCGACGTCAATGCCCGCACCATGTTGATCTTTGGAGGCGCGCTGATCCTTGTGGGCCTCGGATTCAAGAGCAGCCTCGTGCCCTTCCACCAGTGGACGCCGGATGTTTATCAAGGCGCTCCGACCAACGTGGCGGCCTTCATGGCCTCTGTATCCAAGGTGGCGGCTCTGGCGACTTTGTGGCGCGTTCTGGACGATAGCAGGGCGCTAGCCGGCTTCTACTTGCCCGTGCTGTTCTGGCTGGCCATCTTGACCATGACGATCGGAAACCTGGCCGCGCTGGTGCAGAAGGATGTTAAGCGCATCCTCGGGTATTCCTCGATCTCCCACGCGGGATATGTGTTGGTGGGGATCGCGGCGAACATCAAGAGCCCTAACACCACGAATGTCGCGACCGTGCTCTACTATCTGCTCGCGTACACGCTGATGACGGTCGGCTCCTTCGCCATCGTGTCCTTGGTAGCCAAGGGTGGCCGGGAAAGCACGAGTATCGAGGACTTGCACGGCCTCAGCCGAAGAGCTCCGCTTGCCGCAGGCATCTTGATCGTATTCATGATCTCGCTGATCGGAATGCCGCCGACGGCGGGGTTCATCGGAAAGTGGATGATCTTCAACGACGCGCTGAATGCGGATCTGGCGCCGCTGGCCATCGTGCTCGCCATTAACTCTGCGATCAGCATCTACTACTACGTGGGCATCGTGCGGGCGGCGTATGTTGTCGAGGAAGGCTACATCGACACGGCGCCGATTGGGCCTGCATTGGTCGGAGCGACGATTCTATGCCTGGTAGGCGTGATCATGGCGTCATTCTTCGTGACCCCATTCATGGGCTACGTTTCCCGCTGATCGTCTGTCGTCCATCGTCCCTTCTCGACGGCATGAGGGGGGCGGAGCGGCTCATGGATGAGGCTGTGGGCAGGCCAAGCGGCACTGGATAAACCTAGCTCCCAAGAGAGGCTCTGAACATTCAGGCTGCTCTCAGGGAAAATACTTTAGGGCGTTCCAATCCTGCTTGAGTGGCGCAAGTCCTCTTATATCGAGCTGCCCGCCGGTCGGCGCCTTGCGTACGAACTCCGGCTTGTGCAGGATCGGGCGGTCCCTGCCTTGACGAGATTGAGCCCACTTCCGTTAGAACCACGCGAAATCGTTCCGTGAGCTGAAAGGCATAGGCGTGCGGGTCCCGGCCGCCAAATGAGTCCTTTCCGCCGACGAGAGCAAATTCGTTGCGGCTAAGCCAGACTATCGCCGCTTCAGCACGGGTGACTTGCGCCTGTCCGACGACCGTGCATGTGTTCCGGGCGAAGTCCAGGTACTCGATCGCTCGCCCGGCCACCGGGTCGTCCACCCACCCTCCGGCAATGAGCACGCCTTGATCGGCGACGGGCAGGATCATGGGCGCCATTCGCGCAGTCGACATGGAGGCGACCACCTGGCTTGCGCCAGTACTCGGATCGTAGAGCTCGATGGAAGCGTGCTTAGTCTTATCGCTGGCGCCGCCGATCACAAGCACCTTGCCGTTGCCAAGCTCGACCAACGCAGGACGGTCGCGGGGTGTCGTCAGCTTTCCCCCTGGGCGAACTTTGCCGAGCTTCGGATCCCAGATCTCGACCGAGTCGACCGCGCTGTACTCAGGCTT
>JAXDKF010000015.1:0-8030 GCA_034667265.1 Fimbriimonadaceae bacterium | reverse complement strand
CGGATATTCGTTTCGTCGTCAATTATCAGAATCCTTGCGCTCAAGTCGCTTCTTCTCCGTCGCCTTCAGGGTTCGTGCTCAGGGAGAACCTGAAGGCACTGCCCTTGCCAAGCTCGCTTCCTACCTGCATGACGCCCCCGTGCGCTTTCACGATACGTTGGGCGATCGACAGTCCTAGGCCCGCGCCTCCCTGTGTAGCTCCGGGAACCTGGACAAATCGGTCGAAGATCTTCGCCAAGTACTCGGAAGGGATGCCCTCGCCTGTGTCAGCGACCTCGAAGGTTACTTGATTCTTAGACGGCGTTGCCCGAACCGTGATCGTGCCACCTGCGGGCGTGTGACGGATCGCATTGTTCAGAAGGTTCACGAGCACCCGGGTGATCTGGCTGCGGTCCACGCGAACCGGCGGTAGGTCGTCCGGGGCCTCCACGACCAACCGGATGCCTTTCTGATCCGCCTGGCTCTTCAGGCTCTGCACAGCCGACTCCACGAGATGCTTGGCCGGGATCATTTCGAACCGTGGGGGAGTCTGGCCCGCCTCGAGCCGCGTTAGATCGAGAAGCTCTCGAGTCAGCCGCTCCAGCCGCTGCAAATCTTGCTTTTGGGCGTCTACAAGCTGCCTTTGCTGGGGATTGAGCTGGCCCGCGGCGCCTTCTTCCAGCAGCTCGTTGGAAAGCAGCAGGGAAGTGATGGGAGTCCTCAGCTCGTGGGAGGCGACCCCGATAAAGTCAGTCTTCAGACGGTCGAGCTGCCGCAGATGGGTGATGTCTTCCAAAACCACGACCGAGCCG
This sequence comes from Fimbriimonadaceae bacterium, assembly GCA_034667265.1. Lineage (GTDB taxonomy): Bacteria > Armatimonadota > Fimbriimonadia > Fimbriimonadales > Fimbriimonadaceae > JANYLD01. Next base: position 7,239 of record JAXDKF010000015.1, on the reverse strand, counting down.
AGAAGGGTTCCGTCATCCTCTTTCATCGGTGTTGCGCGTAGGCGGTAGGTCCTGTCCCCGCCCTCGAGCTTGATCGGCACGATCGACGTCTCATCCTCCGTGGCGGAGACCGTCTGCTGCTCGATGGCCTTACGAATCGCTCTCACAATGCGCTCGTCGCCGATGTGTTCGACGACGGGCATGCGAGGCGATTCTGGCGCGGGACCGAACAGCTTTTCCGCGGCGCGATTGAGGTGGACGATCCGGCCCTTCGCGTCCGTGACGATGACCGGGTCGTACAGGCTTTCGAAAGCGGAGTCCGTCATCTTCTCGGCACGGCGCAGCCTTCGCGTCTCCATGCGCCTGACGTCGGCGAGCTTGCCCGCCATCTCGTTGAAAGAGTCGGCCAAGGCCCCGATCTCATCGTGGCGGTCGAGCTGGATCTTTCGGTCGAGCTCGCCCGAGCCGATGACCTCGGCCTGCTTGGCCAGCATGGCCAATGGCGTAAGAGCTAGCCGCATCATCCGGGACGCCAAGAGGATAGCGATGCCTAGCGCAAGGAAGGTGTAGACGACGCTCCGCCACGACGCGCCAAACGCTTCGTGCGCGGCACTGTTCTTCTCCTGGCGGGTGGCTTCGTAGTTCACGTCCGAGAGCTTTGCGGCGACTCCGTTGGCGTTATCCGCAATGGCTCGCACATGCCCGAAACTCGCGATGGCCGCTTCGCGATTGGGGGCGGCGGCCAGAGCGGCCATCGCCGTCTCCAAGTCCTTGATGTAGATTTCGAGTCGTCTCACCAGATTCAGATCGAGCGCCTCGTTGGCCGCCTCGCGGCCGTTGCGAATGTTGTCCTTGAGAATGCCGGCGGCCGATTTGTGGACCATGGGCGCATTCCTTTGCCCCGTCAGGAACATGGCGGCGGACGTGACTTCCTTGGACAAGCCATCGCGGATGCCCTCGGATGCCCTCATGCTCTTGAGGTTGTTCTCGTACATCCGATCGACGGTGCCAGAAAGCGAGAACAGGCTCGCGATGGAAGCGCTCATCACGATGCCCATCACGAGGACAAGGAGCAAGTGGCTGATGAGGAGCTGGGTCCTCAAGCTGCGCATGGGTTTATTGTGGACGGAAGCGGGAGCGGCAGGTTACGAGCGGATTTTCTCCGTGAGGTCCTGCTCCAGCACGTAGACTTCTACCTGCTCGCCAACTCGTACGTCGAGGTCCCAGAAGCTGCGGAGAACAAGCACGCCAACGATCTCTGCCACGAGGCTTTCGACCTGGCGGCGGTTCAAGCTCCTTAGTTCTCGCCGGGCGCTCTTGACCAGCTTGCGGCCCTCTTCCGTTGCGGCGAGCCGCTGCTCCGTCCCCGTGTAGCAGCCCGAGCTGCGGACGAGCACCATGTCGCCCACTACGTAGGCCACCGTGCGATCGGCCTTGCATCCATGCTGGTCTTCGTGGAAGCGGGAGATCACCCTCGCGATCTCCGCTTCGAGCCCGGCCCTGGTTAGCTCGATGACCATGTTAATACTATACAGACCTTCTTGCCTTTCCGGCACTATTACAGGCTAATACGAGACAGCGGCCGTAAGTGCGGCGCGATGTTTGCATGCTAGGACCTCCCTTGGTTCATAGAGGTTCTGTTCGGGCTGGCGCAGCATGGCCGAAGGTACACTCCGCACCTTCGCGGCTGTAGCTCAGTGGATAGAGCATCGGTCTTCGGAACCGAGGGTCGGGAGTTCGAGTCTCTTCAGCCGCGCCCTCCAAACAGCGGTATCACGGTGTTACGGTGTTACGGTGTTTGGCACCGCACTCGGAGTTGCGCGATCACCTCCCATTTGCCCGGGCCGGTCGCCTGCGCAAAGCTGACACCGCAACACCGTGATACCGGCCTTTTTGCTCCTCGTGCAGCAATACCGCGTACACTATCGCGCCCACTGCCGCTAGTCCTTCCAGTCGCTGAAACGGCGGTCGTAAATGATCAATATTGAACCTGCAAGCCCAACTTTCCACCTTCGTGCGAAAGATGGCGCAATTTCCTTGGGCGACCGATCAATTCCTCCGTTTCCCGCTGTATCTACCGATAAAGTCCACAAGGCTTTGAGCATTTACTAAGAACGGTCAGCACTTATGAATCAGCTTCTAGATCTTCCTGTCCTTGGTCTCGAAGAAACCATTCCAGACACGCTTTACGTCCTGCATCATCCGTCGAGCGATCGGTATGGCTGCTTCTGCCACGAGGGCGTTCACGGCCTCGCTTGCTTTAGCACCGAAGGCGGCGCCTGCCGGTTCGCGGAATGGATCGATCTCAGCGGCATGCGCACGGTCGAGCTCAGTTTCGACGAAGCTCGCGAAGTGGCGAAGTCTCGACCTCTTCCCGTCGTAGCGTTGATGCTCCTCGATTCGTTGAACAGCCCGGTCGTCCACTACATCCGCTAAGACTTCAATCAGAACTCCTCTTCAGGCGACCTGTCCAGCAACGGACAGGTCGCCTTTTTTTTGGCCACTGCTCGCTCCGGCCGACCGAGGCTCGGGCGGGCGCGGGAGTGGCAAGCCGTGTTTCTCGCTGAATCCGATTAGTTTGTCGAGACCAAAGTGCTTCGCAAAATCTGGAAAACCTGCGACATCGAAGGCGGCAAAAACCACGTCGCTTCTATAACTTCGGCTTGTGACAGGCCCTCGCCATCGCATGAAACGAACGCTGTTTCTTATAGGATTGATCGCCGTAACCGCTGCACAGGCGAGTGCGCAAATGATTCCGCGCGATCTGACCAAGGGCAACACGCTCTACGTGGTGCCTTACGCCCATCTCGATACGCAATGGCGATGGGCGTATCCGCAGGTTATCCGCGAGTTCGTGCCGAACACGCTGTACAAGAACTTCGCCCTCATCGACAAGTATCCGCACTACGTCTTCAACTTCTCGGGCTCGCGGCGGTACCAGTTCATGAAGGACTACTATCCCGCCGAGTTCGAGCGGCTCAGAGGCTACGTGAAAGCGGGTCGATGGTTCACGGCCGGCTCGTCCGTGGACGAAGGCGATGCGAACGTTCCATCGGCTGAGTCCCTGATCCGGCACGTGCTCTACGGCAATAACTTCTTCCGGCGGGAATTCGGGACCGCCAGCGAGGAGTTCATGCTGCCAGACTGCTTCGGCTTCCCCTATGCGTTGCCTTCCGTGCTTGCGCATTGCGGGATCAAAGGGTTCTCCACGCAAAAGCTCACTTGGGGTTCCGCCGTCGGGATTCCATTCAAGGTTGGAAGATGGATCGGTCCCGACGGGCGAAGCGTCGTGGCGGCTCTCGATCCGGGCTCCTACTCGGCTAGCGTCACCGAAGATCTGAGCGAGAACACGAGCTGGCTGGCGCGCATCCAGAACACGGGCAAGCAATCCGGCGCGTACGTGGACTATCACTACTACGGGACGGGAGACATCGGAGGCGGTCCGCAGGATGACGCCGTCGCATGGGTGGAGCAGAGCATCGCGGGGAAAGGGCCGGTGACGGTGGTCTCATCGCACTCCGACGAGATGTTCAAATCGCTCAGGCCAGAGCAGATCGCCAAACTTCCTACTTATCAGGGTGAGCTCCTGCTTACCCAGCATTCGGCCGGCTCGATTTCTTCCCAGGCCTACATGAAGCGATGGAACCGTAAGAATGAGCTTCTTGCCGATGCCGCGGAAAAGGCGAGCGTCGGTGCCATGTGGCTCAGGGCTGCGCCGTATCCCTGGGAACGCCTCTACAACGCCTGGAACCTGGTGCTGGGATCGCAGATGCACGACATGCTCCCCGGCACCTCCATTCCCAAGGCCTACGAGTTCTGCTGGAACGACGAGCTGCTGGCCCTTAATCAATTTGCGGCGGTCGAAACGGATGCTGTAGGTGCAGTGACCGGCGCAATGGACACACGCGCGGAGGGCACTTCGGTCGTCGTTTACAACCCGCTATCGATCGCACGCGAGGACGTCGTTGAGGCTTTCGTTCCTCGTGACAGGGGCACTGACGTTCAAGTGTTCGGCTCTGATGGATATCGCGTTCCCACGCAAGTCATAGACGATGGATCGAGCGCTGCGGTGAAGGTCCTGTTCCTGGCGAGGGCGCCCTCGTGCGGGTTTGCCACTTACGATCTCAGGCTGGGCGTGAAGCCTCAGCGGGCCGGCGAGCTTTCTGTGAATGGCAAGACGATCGAGAACGCCAGGTTCCGCGTCACAGTAAACGAGGACGGCGACTTCGCCTCGATCTACGATAAGGCGAACGGCAGGGAAGTGCTCAAAGCGCCGGCGCGGCTGGCCTTCCAATACCACAACCCGTCTGCGTTTCCCGCCTGGAACATGGATTGGGAGGACGCCCAGCGTCCTCCTGCCGCCTACGTGCATGGCCCGGCGAAGATCACAGTGGTGGAAGACGGCCCCGTGCGCGTGGCGCTCCAGGTCGAGCGCGAGACGATGGGATCGAAGTTCGTCCAGCAGATCCGGCTCTCGGCTGGTGACGCGGGCGATCGCGTCGAGGTGCTGAACAAGATCGATTGGCAAACGCGTGAGCACGCGCTCAAAGCTTCTTTCCCATTGACCACAGGCAATCCAAGAGCTACTTACGACCTGCAGGTCGGCGCGATCCAGCGCGGCAACAACGATGAGAAGAAGTACGAGGTGCCGCAGCACCAGTGGCTCGATCTCAGCAAGCCGGACGACAGCTATGGCGTGGGCATCCTTAACGATTCAAAGTACGGATCGGACAAGCCCGACGACGACACGGTCCGCCTAACCCTCATCTACACGCCGGGCGTGAGGGGTGGCTACGGAGACCAGGCCACGCAAGACATCGGCCGCCACGAGATCCTTTATGCGATCGCGCCGCACAAAGGCGATTGGCGTGCGGTGCCGTGGACGGCACGGCGCTTGAACCAGCCTCTGCGGGCGTACTTCACGCCGAGTCACCAAGGGGTGCTTGGCCACGAATTCTCTTTGGTTTCGACCAACTCCAGCCAGGTCGAGATCTCCGCGATGAAGAAGTCAGAGAGTGGCGGAGCAGTGATCATTCGCCTTCGAGAGCTCTCCGGCCAACCCGCAAGGGGCGTGCGCGTAAGATTCTCTTGGACCTCCAAAAACGCGCACGAAGTCGACGGCCAGGAGCGCGAGATTGGGACTGCGAATGTGCGTTCGTCACATGGCGAAGGTTTCTATCAGGGCTCGGAGTTGCTCACCGATGTGCCTGCGTACTCGCTCCGAGCGTTTTCGATCACCCCTGCTGCCGCATTCTCACCGGGCCAGGGGGCGCCGATCAGCAAGCCGATGGACCTGCCGTACGACAGCGACGTGGCCTCCAGCGATAGGAATCCCAAGGACGGCGCCTTTGACGAGGCGAATCAGTCCCTAGCGGCTGAACAGCTTCCCCGCAAATTGGCCCTGGGGGGAATCGAGTTCAAGCTTGGTCCGACTGCAGACGGCGCAAAGAACGCGGTGACCGCGCGTGGGCAGACCCTCGACTTGCCCGAGGGCTACTCATACGTCTACGTTATCGCCGCAGCTTCTCATGGCACCGAGGCGGCGGAGTTCGAAGTTTCTCCTGCTGGATTTTTGACAAGTACGCGAGAGCTTGCGCTGAGATATTCGCTGAGAGTGCCTGCCTGGGACGGCTACATTGGCCAATGGGACAATCGGCTCTGGAACGCCGATGTCGGCGAGAACTTCACCAACTACACGGAATGGCAAGGGCTCGTGCCGGGCTACGTGAAGGATTCCGAGGTCGCATGGTTTTGCAACCATATGCATTCGGCGACCGGCAACGAGTTCTACCAGTACAGCTATCTATACAAGTGCGGATTCGGTCTTCCCCCCGGCTCGAAAAGAATTCGCCTACCGGACGATCCTCGCGTCAAAATCCTTGCGATCTCTGTCGCGAAGAACACACACGACGACGTTCATCCAGCGGCTCCGCTTTACGATCAACTCACCGACCATTACGGAGTCGGTCTGCCAAGCATGACTCCGGCGTCCGGCGATTTCACCGACGCCACCGCCGTGACCCTGAACCCGCCGCTGTATTGGCGAAAGGGCGGTCTCCACTACACCACCGATGGCAGCGATCCTTCCGCGTCCTCGCCTGCGTACGACGGCCTGATCATGGTCTACGAGCCGACCACGTTGAAGGTCGCGGAGGTGGAAAATGGAAAGGTCGGTCCGATCGCGACCGCAACTCTGAATGTCCGTGACACCACGGCTCCCAAAGTGGTGGCCGCCAGCTCGGCCAAAGTGCTCGGCGTAGCGCGCGTGCAGTTCTCGGAGCGGGTCGATCGCGCGTCAGCTACCGATCCGAACAGCTATGCCTTCAGCTCCGGTGCGAAAGCGGCAACCGTAGCGCTGTCGCCCGATGGCAAAGCAGTTGAGATCACGTTGGATCGGGCGCTCGAACCTGGACAAGCAGAGACGTTGGCTGTCACGGGCGTGAAGGACCTTGCGCCACGTGGTAACGCGGTTACCGGCCAGACCATCGAGCTGGCAGAGAGGGGCGCCGTGTTTACCAGCCCACCGCTCGAGCCGAAGACTTCGCGCGAGTTCAAGCCGGTCGAAGGCTTGCCGGTGGGTGCCAACGAGCCTTGGACTCTCAACCTCTTCTGCAAGCCGGATGTCAAGCCTGAGCCGCTGACGTTGATCGCCGGTTTTGGTCGCGCCATCGACGGGAGGAACGGCACCGGACGCTATTTCAGCAACTTCCAGAACGGCATCAATTTCTGGATCTGCAACATGGACGTCAGCACGGACGTGCAACTCGACATCGGCAAGTGGCAGATGCTCACCGCGACCTGGGACGGAGCGACGATACGCCTATACAAGAACGGGGAGATGATCGCCGAGGCGGCGGACGCGCTCTCTGACGATCGCAACCAAGTCGAGATCATGCCGCTGGACGCCTGGGAACGCAAGCGGATATTCCCAGGCGCGGTTCGAGACATGACGATCTGGAACGAAGCGCTTTCCCCAACCGCCATCAAGCGACTCATGGAGGCAGCGCCTAAGTGATGATGCGCCGCGCGTTCCTGTTGTGTGCTCTAGGGATGGCGAGCCTTGCGCTTGCGGCCCACCCGGCGAACGTGCCGTCCGCGGTGGTCAAGGTCAAGCCAGACCACTCAACTGAGATCCGCGTGCGGTTCGACATGCTCGCCTACGTGCTGGATCTGACGCCCCAAGAGGCTTCGGACAGCGCGATGCACGCGCTCCTGGACGGTACGGCTGCGGATTTACAGAGCCGTCTCGACGATGCCAAG
>JAXDKF010000014.1:0-6325 GCA_034667265.1 Fimbriimonadaceae bacterium | reverse complement strand
ACCCCGGCACAATTCTCTTGGGCGCGCGGACAAACCCGGACGACCCGTGGATCCTCAGCCGCAACACCCAAGCCACCCCTGCGGAGATCGGCGAGATACCAACCGTCGCGGCGTTTGAATACGAGTTCTCTCTCTTGCCCGAGATCAAGGCGACGGGCCGCTTCTATGAAACGCCAGGGCCCGTGCCGCAGGTCGTCTGGCACATCAACCTCGAGAACGACGGACGCATCACCCTGGAGATCGGCGAGCTCGGCTTCCCCATGGCGCTCAACAATCTGTACGAGGGATTTCCGCGCGAAGACCGCGGAGTCGAGGCCCTCTACCGCGACCGCCTTTACTTGCACCCGTTTATAGGTGGCGCTGCGAGCTACCTGTTTGCTCAGAGGCTGTCTGCTGAGCCGCCCGGCCTTATCGTCACGCCGGGACAAGGAACCTCGTGGGAGTTCTGCCACCACGTGCCCGCCTCCCTCAACACCCCTTACCGATGGGGCGGCATCCCGGTCATGTACGTCCTAAGCCGCGCAGCGGTTGAGCGGGAAGGCTGGGGGGAATGGTTCAACGGACACACGTCGAAGGTCCTTGAGCCGGGCGACAAGCTCGAGATCCAAACGCGCTTCATGTCCGGCTCTCGCGATCGTTTCGACGGCCTGTTCGCGACCATGGCAGCGGGGCGCCGACCCACAATGCGCATCTTCCCCGCCGCCGTAGCGCCGTTCGACGTCGGCATCGCGGTCGAAGTCGCCGGCTCCACGCCCACCCAGTTCTACACTGACCGCGAGGCCGACCTAGATACGGATTCGGACGAGGACGGCGGTTTCTGCCACGTCAAGCCGAAGGCCGCCGGTCCGTTGACCCTCTCCTTTGAGGACACGGACGGCAGGATCAGCAACGCCCACTTGATGTTCACGGAACCGATCGCGTCGCTCATCAAGAAGCGGGCCGAGTGGCTCGTCCGGCATCAGCTCTTCGAGGATCAGGGTTCCAATCTCGACGGCGCGTTCGTGCCCTACAACACCAAAGCCAACCATCCGAATACCGATCCCAGCGACTACATCTCGCCGTTCGGTGTGGAGAGCATTCTTTCCGACGCGCTCTTCCTCGCTGAGAAGAACCGCATCTATCCGGAGCGTTCGCAGATCGCGATCCTCGAAGGATTCGTGGACCGTTTCCTTAGGACAAATCTTCAAAATCCGGCAACAGGTGCGGTAGCCAGCTCGTTCATGGACTCTGTGTCGACGGGCGTCCACTTTGGGAGGCCTCAGGTGTATCCGATGGTCGCCGTGCTCTACCACGCTCTCTCGTGCATCTCGCGCGACACCGGCACCAAGCTCCACGATGCGTCCTTCTATCTTTGCCAGGCCGCCGCCACGGTGGAAGCCATGGAGCGTTGCGCCGACCCCGCCGCGTGGCGAGGCTGCGGCGTCCCGCTCATGTCGCTGATGCACGAGATCAAAGCGGACCTCGCCAAGACCGACGCCGAGTTCCCGTTGCGCAATCGAGCCGAGGACCTCTCCAAACGACGCTATCCATTAGCCGGCAGCCAATCGCCCTGGGACACGACCGGTTACGACGAAGTCCACGCGGCCGCCTTGGAAACTGGCAACGCAAATCTGCAGGAGCGCGTGATGAGCGCAGCCTTCGCCGCCAGGTCGACCGCACCCAGTTGGTGGTGGTACGGCAGCGATAAGCGTTGGCTCGACGACGCCGATCTTTCGCCCCATCCCGCCTTAGAGGACAAGGGCGAGCTTTGCTTTGGACCGACATCGTCAGCCAACTCTGAGATCCTTTTCCGCGCGCTTCAGAGAGACGCCCTCTCGGTGCCAGATCCGATGATGCGCATGGCTTTCGGGGGAATGCTCGGCGTGTGGGCGTTGGTCAAGCCCGATGGCTCAGCGTCCACTGGCTTCTGCCCCGATCCCGCATCCAAGCACTACGGCTTCAACCCAAACACGGGCACCGTCGGCCTCGCGCTCTTCCACTACCTCCGCAACGCCTGCTCCTACGTTCTCCCAAGCCCTACGACAGGAGCCATAACCTTCGGATGCACATTCGAGGCAAAGGAGAAGGATGACGGGCTAGAGCTGCGGGTCAAGCCGTGGGATGGCGTGGGCCGGCGGGTCGTTGTCCGCCAAGTGGGTTTTGAAGTCGAAGCCCAGGCCGGCAAAATCCGGGAAGTCCGGGTCCACACGCGTAAGCGGCGAGCCTTTGTCGAGGTAGAAAACACGGCGGCGACTCAAAGGATATGTCACCTGGTCATCGGCGGCCTATGGGGTTCGCAGTTCGAGGTGAATGGTAAAAAGGAACATACTGCTGGTGGAACGCTGTCTGTTGAACGGCCCGTGCCTCCCGGCGGCGTCCTTGCGGTTGAGGTGAATGTCCTAGGATGAACGAGATTCCTGGTTGGTGGCTTGGCATTTCGGCGGCGTTTTTTGTCGTCAACATCCTCCTTTTCATCGGGCTCGTCGTGTTCCTTTTCATGCTCATGAAATGGATGAAGGAGCTGCATCCGAAAATCGAGGCGCTCACTCAACGGGTCGAGAGCATCGGAAAGAACGTGGAAGAGCTCACGGTTCACGTGAAGACCACGGCGGAGAGCCTCGGCGGACGAGCCAAGAGCGTGGCCTCGTCGGTGGACAGCATCGCCCACGTCGCCTCCACCCAATTCGAGCGATTCTCGCCCTATGCAGTTGGCGCTCTGACCGCGATCCGGCTCATCAAAGCCCTCACAGAATTGAAGCGTGGCCGCAGCGTTTCCAAAGCGACCAGCCGCGCCGCTTTAGAGGACGGCAAGGCCGACAAGACGAAACGCGGCAAGGCCTCTAAGGCGTAAGGTAAAGTATCTCCTCCAACGTCGCGGGGTGGAGCAGTCCGGTAGCTCGTCGGGCTCATAACCCGGAGGTCGCAGGTTCAAATCCTGCCCCCGCACCTAACAAATCGCCGGTCGCATCGACCGGCGATTTTGCTTTTTCCGGCCCGTTTTCTCGAGTGTCAAGTGGTCGCCCCGCACAACTTTCATGGCCCTCGACATAATCTAACTGCATGACGGCGACGGACCCTTCCCAACATCCGCCGCGCATTCGCATCGCAGAGCTCCCAATCCTGCTCGCGCTGTTCCTCGATCTCGCGGCGTTCGGCATGGTCTTCCCCGCCGTCCAGCTCCACGCGCGAGAGCTCGGCGCGAACGGACCGGTCATCGGCTTTCTGCTCGCCAGCATGTTTCTCGTGCAGATGGTCGCCTCGCCGCCGTGGGGGATCGCGAGCGATCGCGTCGGCAGAAAGCCCGTGTTCCTTTTCTGCACTTCGTTATCAGCGATCTCGTGGGTCGTATACGGTCTCTCGACGAACCTCTGGATCATTCTGGTCAGCCGCATCTTGGCCGGTCTAGCAGCGGCAAACGTGGTGGTAGCCCAGGCCTACCTAGCCGACATCACGCCGGAAGACCAACGCGGAGCAGCGATGGGACGCGCCGGCGCCGCTATCTCCGGCGGCCTTATCCTCGGGCCCGCCGTGGGCATGCACATCGTCCAGAGGTATGGCACGCCCACACTAGGATTCATTGCGGCGACGTGTTCGGGCCTTGCCGTGCTTTGCGGGTTGTTCATGGCGAAGCCGGTCCGCATCGAGGCGCAGCGCCCCGGTTCTCGGTTCGGTTTCGACTTCTCGCTCGTTAAGGACAACGCTCAACTTCGGCCACTGGTTTTGCTCGCAACGATCGCGTGGTTCGCGCTCGCCACGCTCGAGGGCACGTTCGGCCGATTGATCACGGAGCACTACCGGCTGCCTCAGTCGATCTTTGGCGACATCTTCAGCATGGAGTCGTTGATCGGCGCGATCGTGCAAGGCGTGATCTTAGGTTGGGTGGTTTCAAAGCTTGGCGAGCGATGGACGTTGCGCGTGGGCTTTTTCTTGGTCGGCTTCGGCCTCTTGCTCACGCCATTCGCCCCGCTTGTTTGGCTACTATTTCTCTTTAGCGCCCTTTACAGCATCGGGTCCGCTCTGTCGAACCCCACGCTCAACAGCGCTGCGTCCTTGCTCGTGCCGGAGAACAGGCAGGGCGAGCTTTTCGGCCTTCTTCAGGGAACACGCTCGGTCGGCTTTCTCATAGGCCCGGCGCTCGGCGGCGCACTCTTCGATTGGCGTCCTCAAGCACCCTATCTGTTGGCCGGAACAGTCGGGCTGGTGGCAAGCCTTCTGGTCCCGAATCTCGCCTCGCGTCCATCGGCAAATCGGTTGGAAGAACCGGCTCCGGGACTCTCGACCCAGCAGCAATAGCAGTGCAACTAGGCTCTGCAGACGCAATAACTGTGAAATAAATGCAAAATTGTGGTGACTTTATAGTTGTGGACGTAACCTTCCGACAATCTGAATCGTCCTAGAAAATGCCGTACATCCGCCGGATTAGGGTGGACGCGATCTAGGGGACTAGTCGATCTCCGCAAGGAGCCCGACTTTCGCTGAAGGCGCTCTCGAGCCGTGTACGGTGCATCGGGGGGCCCGGGCCTATTTCGTAGTAGGCAAATATTAGGATTGGCCGGCGGTGGTCGAGATCACCCACGTCGGTCTTTTCTGACTCATAGGAGCCGAAACGTATTTTAAGGCCCGGGACGAAAAATCCCGGGCCTTTCGGCTGTAAAGGACCAACCCTAGGCCTACTCCTCCTCTGGCGAATAGCGGTTCCGGACGACCGTGTTTTCTGTCGACCTTCCGCCTTCTTTATCCTTCACAGCCCACAGCCCGCAGCCCACACGAGAAGGTAGCCTCCCTCCATGCCTTGGCTCAGTATTGCGGTGATCGTTTACGGGCTTTGTGTCGCGGGTGGCGGGATCATGGGCTTCGTGACCGCCGGCAGTCCGATGTCTGCGATCGTTGGCGGCCTCACAGGACTCCTGCTGGTCATTTTTGGCCTGGTCTCTAAAACGAATCCCAAGGTGGGCTACGGTGGGGCGGCCGTGCTCGCGATTGCGCTGATTGCCTTCTTCATCTACCGCTACATGTCGACGCAAAAGCCCATGCCCGCCTTCGGCGTCATCGGCTTATCGGTGCTGATGCTGATTCTTCTGGTGTTCGGCCACTTCGCCGGACCTTCTTCAAGAGCGCCGGCGCCTTAGCGGGCGAACGGCATCGGCGTCACTCGACCCTTTGCGGCTCCAACCTTGATCTCAGCTCCCTCCGCTGCAGCCTCGTTGCGTAACATTGCAGCCGCGATAGGGCCCAAGCGCGGCGAAACCGCCGCGCTGGTGATCACGCCGGCGTCCTCTCGCTCGGACGACGACACGGCCTCTCCGGCCTGCACAGGCGCATCCAAAGCAAGCCCGACCCAAGTCTTGTTCGTGTGCCCTCGGCTGTGGATCCGCATGAGCACTTCCTGGCCCATATAGCACCCTTTGGAGTAGCTGACATATCGTGCTTCAAAAGCGGGGCCCAGCTCCGGCGGCAGGGTCTTGCTCGTGTAGTCCACGCCCCGCTTCGGCACGCCAGCCTCGATTCGTGCCACCTCGCAACTCGCCTCGTCAATGACAGGCAATCCAAGGTCCCACAAAGTGCCCTTCGGCACCCACACATCGTAACCGGGCCAGCTCAAACGGTCAGAACGGAGAGAAAAAGCTGCTTCCGGTAGGTCCGCTGTAATCGCGTCCAGCGCGGCCGCCCCTTGAATGCTCACCAACCTGTAACCGGGCGTGAGATCGCGTGCCGCCACGTCCTCCAGGATCACCATCGTCTCGACCCGTCGCATCACAGCCGGCGCTGCATCCACATCGGTGACGATCAGGAAGCGGTTCTCGTGCATCCACAGATCGCAAACCGCCACGATCTGTCCCGTTGCCTCACAGAGGCAAAATGAACGCCGTACACCAGGCTCCAAGCCGCGCAAGTCGTTTGTAGCCTGCCCCTGCAGCCATTCCAGCCGATCCTCACCTGTCAGCTCGATGAGCGCAAGACCTAGATCGGGCAGCACGCCGCATGCTTGATGCAAGACTTCATATCCCTCGAGAGCGCCCATTAACCAACACCGAACACCACGTGCGTCCACGGGTACGGTTCCTCTACTATGAACGACCAGCCATTCGGAGGTATCGCATGAGGGGCTTCCCCTGGCTGGCCGCCGCAGCCGGGGCCTTGCTCTTCGGCGGGGCAGCCGTCCGCCACTTCGAATCGCAGGCCGCGAAGGATATTCGATCAAAGCTGCAAGGAGCGGACGCGAAGGTATCAGTCAAAACAGTGCCCCACGGCCCGCTCGGGCATCTCTCCGGTGACTTGGACAGAGTTACCATCACCGCCAAGCACTTCAAGACCGACGGACTGCCCCTGTTCACCGAGCCTGAGC
>JAXDKF010000013.1:0-4022 GCA_034667265.1 Fimbriimonadaceae bacterium | reverse complement strand
CCATCATGCCGGGCATCGAGAATTTGGAGCCGGATCGCACGGAGACCAGCAGCGGCTTGGTGGAGCCGCCAAACGCGCGGCCCATTTGCTGCTCCACATCGGCAACCGCTTTGCGCACTTCGTCCATCAGGCCTGCGGGCAACTTGCGGCCGGTCGCGTAGTACTCGTTGCAGACCTCGGTCGTGATGGTAAAGCCGGGCGGCACGGGCAAACCGATGTTCGCCATCTCGGCGAGATTGGCGCCTTTGCCTCCGAGCAGATCGCGCATCGAGGCGTTACCTTCGCGAAAGAGATACACGCGTTTTGAATTCATAGTTGCTCGCTTGGGAAGAGAAATCGAGGCGACGCCAGACGGATCGTCCGGCGCGAACCAGGCGAGTTTACCAGCGCGTTTTGTTGTTGAATTGAAGCTGGCAAAACTCGAATCCCGGTATCGGAAAACGTTCAGCGGGACTCTCACAAAACCGACAATTTTTGGTGCAGGCCCGGTCTCACCGGCCGTACCTGCAACCCGCCGGCTAGCTGAGTGCGGGGACTGAGGCTGGAATGAGTGGCGCAAGCGCGAAGAACGAGCTCGTAGATTTTTGCATCGATAAAGCTCTCGAGGATCTCCCGGCGATGCCGGGCATCATCATTCGCGTCCTCGAGGAAACCGAGAAGCCGGAGCCGTCAGCCGCGATCATCGAGGCAATTATTTCTTCCGACCAGGCCATCGCCGCCAAGGTCCTGCGCATCGTCAACTCGGCGTATTACGGCGTGCCGGGACGGATCTCGAGTCTTGGCCAAGCGGTCGTGATCCTCGGCACGCAACAGGTTCGCAACCTGGTTCTCAGCGCGGCCGCGATGTCGGTTCTGCCCGCGAAGGTGCCGGGCCAACATGAAGCGCTGCGCTCTTTCTGGACGCACTCGTACGCAACCGCCACCGCCGCGCAATTGATTTCCAGGGTGAAGGAGCTGACTTCTGTGGACGCGGAGACCGTGTTCGTCGGCGGACTGCTCCACGATATTGGCCGGCTCTTCCTGTTGACCCATTTTCCCGAGATGTACGAAGACGCTCTTACCCGCGCGATCCAATCCGGCGGCGGGCTGGAAGACTACGAGGCACTGGTGTTTGGAGCCCGGCACAACGAGATCGGCGCCGCCATCGCTGAGCGATGGGAGCTCCCCGCTCAACTGATCGAGATCATCCGCGATCATGAAGGACCCTTTAGAGATGGCGCGCCCTTGCCAATCCTCGTGGTGCACGCGGCCGATGCGATGGCGAAGACCCTGTTTGGAAGCGGGGCGGCGCTGCTCAACTTCGATATCGATCCTGTCGCCCAGGAGTGGCTCGGCTTCGCACCGGCGGACTACCAATCATTGCGAGACGAAGCGATCGAGCGAGTCGAGGAAGCCACCGGCACCTACGGCCTACTGTCGGCCGCCTAAAACTTAAGCCCCTGCCCCTTGTTCGAGATGGTTCGTGCTCGAAGAGGGGGAAGAGGTTTGGGTAGCGGGTTTTTTGAATGAGGGGCTTTCGCACCCAGCCAAGCCCGCCGCCCAAGATAGCGCCAATCCCCGCGGATTACTTCCAATAGACAACCAGACAACCAGGATCACCAGACAACCAGGACTGACATGAGCGACTGACGTCGCGTTTATATATGGGACCGGAAACTACGCGAAAAACCCGAATCCGATCTCAACAGGATTACTTGCACCAGAACACCAGACAGTCAGGAACATCAGGAGAACCAGGACTCACAGGAGCGACTGACGTCGCGTTTATGTCTAAGGCGGATGCCAAAAAGCGCGTTGTCGCTGAGTCGGGGCATGACGACCTCTCCTTACGCCCAACGCCCAGCGCCTCTCAAGCCCCTTCCATCGGGTCGATGCTTCCACCGTCTTGCGGCAACGGCTCGCGTCGCTTGCCGAGCTTCGCCAATGCCCTGTCAAGGTACGAGCTCTCCGGCATCTTCAAAGCTTTGGTGATGCCCAAGTACACAGCCGCGCCGGGAACGGCCAAAAGCGCGACTAGGCCGACCGCAGCCAGTTTGTGGCTAGCCGACATCGTGCCAAGCCTCGTCTGCAACACCAGAAAAGTGACGCCCGCGAAAACCAGCGTCGCGAGGGTGCTTTTCGCTAAAGTCAATAGGATCCCAAAGAGGTCCAGCCCCCCCGTCCTCGGAATCACAAACGTAAACATCAGCACGGCAAGCGTGATCGCGGAGATCGAGCTCGCAAGCGGCAGGGAATAGAAGCCCAACGCGGATCCTTTCAGCGCGTACACCAAGCCCACGAACAAGGCCGTCGCAACGGTCCCCAAAACAACCGGCGTGATGCTGTTCTGGACGGAAAAGAAGGCGCGCATCAACACAGGATGGAGACACCACGCCGGTATGCCGATGCAGAACCACCGCAAGGCGGTCGCCACCATCTCCGTGTCGTGCGGCGTGAACTTGCCGTGTTGATACAGCGCGGCGACGATCTGCGGCGCGGCGACAGCCATGAACGCGGACACCGGCACCGTTAAATAGAGCACCGTCCGAATCGTGCTCGCGAGCTGCCGCCGAAACATGTCCATGCGTTGCTCGGCAAAGAACTGGGTCAGGGCAGGGAAGACCGCGATTGCGAGCGACTGGCCGAAAATGCCAAGCGGCGCTTGCATCAGAAGGTTCGCATAGTAGAGCCAAGAGTTCGTGCCCTCGGGATAGTAGGAGCCGAACGCCCGCATGATCAGCACGTACACGCCCGGCAGGGAGAGCCCGAAAACCACGGGCAGCATCAGCTTGAACACCTTGCGCACGCCTGGATGCTTCAGGTCGATGATCGGCCGGTATTCCACTCCGATCTTCCGCATCTCCAGCGCGGGGATCACCAGATTTCCGATGCACGCGCCGACCAACGCGCCATACGCCATGCCGACGATTCCGGGCGAGACGAATTGCGACAGAACCACCGCGCCAAAGATGATCCCGATGTTGTAGACGTTCGGCCCAAGTCCGGGCACGGCAAAGCGTTGACGCGCATACAAGGTCCCAAACATCAACCCGCCGATGAAGAAGGCGAACTGGGCAGGCAAGAGGATCCGGCTCATTCGCGCGATCAGCTCGAGTTGGTCGAGCGGCTTGCCCGGCGCGATTCTATGGGCCAGGGGGAGGGCGAAGATCCACGCCGCCACGATAAACGCCAGCACGGCCAGCGACATCACCGTCGCCACAGAGCTGAAGATGCGCCAGGCTTCCTTCTCGCGTTTGGTGTGGAGGTATTCGCTGAAGACGGGAATGAACGCAGAGCTCAGAGCGCCACCTGCGATTAGAAAGAAGAGAAGGTCCGGAATGGAAAACGCAAGCGTGTAGGCGTCGGTCTGCCAGTTGCTGCCGAAGGTGCCCGCCATGACCATGTCGCGGGCCAAGCCGAGAATGCGGCTCAGCAGCAAGCTGGCCATCATAATCCCGCCCGCGCGGGCTACGTTGGGCGTGTGGGGTTTGGAGGGTTGTTGCGACGGCTCGGTCCCTGAGCTCGTGGAGGCCACGTGCACATTAAACCAGGAGTGCGCCTGGGCAGTGCCGGTCCTACGGTCACTGATCACCGATTACCCATCACTGTTCACGGCACTGAGGGGCCCTAAGACGCCGATTGGGCATCGCCCGCTCTCGCAGGCGATGCCCAATCGCATCTTCCACAGGATCAAGAGTCGATCCCGCAGGCTTACAGCGCTCGATCCAGGAGCTGGGCGATCGTCGCCTTCGGCGCCGCGCCAACCATCTGGTCGACCACCTTGCCGCCTTTGAAGACCAAAAGCGCCGGGATGCTCATCACGCCGTACTGGCTCGCGATCGTAGGATCGGCGTCCACGTCCAGCTTGAAAACCCTAGCCTTGCCACCATATTCCTGCGCGAGCTGCTCCACCGAAGGGCCGATCGCTTTACAGGGACCGCACCACTCCGCCCAAAAGTCGACGAGCACAGGGACATCCGACTTGAGGACCTTCTCCTCAAAGTTCGTTCCGTTCACCGCGAGTTCTGCCGTCGTTGCCATAT
>JAXDKF010000012.1:0-15916 GCA_034667265.1 Fimbriimonadaceae bacterium | reverse complement strand
ACCTCCGCACCCTCCAACTTAGCCTCGATCTGCCGATGATCTAAGTAGGCGTCGCAAGCGAAATTGCGAGGCCGGCGATTCCGTGCGCTCTATGCGGCTGTTGTGGTCTTATTAGCCGACTTCACAGCCGCCAAGGAGCTTGAGCATCGCGGAGTCCAAAGGTTTAAGGCAAGAGACATGGACTCACAGGTTGCAAATGGATTGAAGTGGGCACTGCCGATCACGGCGCTTGTCGTGATCGGCACGGGGTGGATGGCTGCGAAGAAGAGCGGCGTCTCGGCTCGCTCTCAGAAGGCGATGATCGCGTCGAGCTACCCGAAGCCCGAAGTCGAGATCCTCGCGCAGCCGCTTTCAAGCGAGCTCGCCTACGCAAATCCAACTCCTCTGACCGAAGAGAAGCCTCGAAAGCGTCGCCGCAAGCGCCATGAGCCCAAACCTGAACCCGTGGCGGAAGTGGCCTCCGATCCCGCACCGGACGCGAATATGGGCGTGATGGCGGCGGACGATCCGAGCCTGAAGCACATCGATAAAGCGCCTGAGTCCGATACCCCTCCACCCAAGCAAAAGAAGGACGGGGGAGACGGCGGCGACTGGAAGAACTGGATCGACGATTCTAATCCTCCACCCCAAGCTGAAGGCGGAGAGCATTGAGTGCTAAGGCTTGAGCGTTTGAGCAAATCGGGACTTGGCGCATCAATCGCGCGCTCTTAACAGTTAACGCTCAACCTCTAACGCTCCCTTCCCCGGCTGTCATACTCTACGCATGACCCAGCGGCTCCCGGAATGGCTGACCATTCGGCTGCCTCGACCGGACACGATCAAAGAGGTTGAGGGCATGATGCGCGCCAAAAACTTGCACACAGTGTGCGAGTCAGCCCGCTGCCCAAACCTTCCTGAGTGCTGGAGCAAGAAGACCGCCACCTTCATGATTTTGGGAGATACGTGCACCCGCAGCTGCGGCTTCTGCGCGATCAAAGTTGGCCGGGGTCTGCAGGTCGATCCGCACGAGCCCGAGAACTTGGCGAAAGTCGCTAACGACCTCGGACTGAAGCACGTCGTGGTCACCAGCGTCGCGCGGGACGATCTAGCCGACGAAGGCTCTGGCCAGTTCGCCGAGACCATCCGCGAGCTTCGAAAAATCAATCCCCTCACCATCATCGAAGTGCTCACGCCCGACTTCAAGGGCAAGCGCTGGTGCATCCAAAACGTCACCAACGCACGGCCGGACATCTACAACCACAACATCGAGACCGTGGAGCGCCTTCACACCGTGGTGCGGCCCCAAGCCAAATACGAGCGAACGTTAGGCGTGCTGAAGACGGTGAAGGAGCTCGACCCGGGCATCCACACCAAGTCCGGGATCATGCTTGGGCTCGGCGAGACTCGAGAAGAAGTGGTCAGGACGCTTCAGGATCTCCGGGACATCGGAGTCGACGCGGTGACCATCGGTCAATACTTGCGCCCAACGATGAAGCATCTTCCGGTGAACACATTCATCCATCCCGACGAGTTCAAGGAGTACGAGGTCATCGGCCAGGACCTAGGCTTTGCGTTCGTCGCGAGCGGGCCTTTCATTCGGTCTTCGTACAACGCGATCGAGTTTTCGAAGAAGATCATGGCCGACCGCTTGCAACTGATGGACGCTCAAGCCGTCTAAACTCGCGACGACCGGCAACGAGCCGGCTTGCATGATTAGGTTCGCGCGCACGTTTTTTCGCCTGTTCAGGCTGGCGATAATCCTGGTGCCTCTGTTGATTGCCTACAGGGGCTACATTTTTCTGCGCGAATGCTTCCGAACCCTGGCCGCGCCTGGAACCGGGGTCGAATTCAACTACCAGGCTCGAAAGGGCGCGGTCCTGCATATCACGGCCGAGGCCTACAGCTACCTCTGGAGCACGGGCACGCTGCATATCATTCGGCCCAAGCTCCGTGACACCCACGGCGATCTTCTCGCAAGCGCGGCCTCGGCGCGGGTCAACGGAATCAAGATCGGTGGAAACGACCCCATCGACGCAGCGGTGCGGGACGTCAAAGCGAAGCTCGTGCGGTTGCAAAACGGCCATTTCGCGTTTGAGGAATATCTGCCAGAGAAGACCCCTCAGACGCAGAACCGGCCGTATCACGTGCGCATCGACGATGCCGACTTGCAGTACGTCGACCTGTCTGGCAAGGACCGTTTCAGCCAAAGGGCGGTCGCCGAGCTGCTCAACGTGGAGGGTCGTGGCGAAGATTGGATCACCTATGGCCGCCTTGCGCTTCCAGGCGTGGGCGTAGCCGACACATCGGTCCAACGCTATCGCAACACGGGACTCGTCATTGCCCTGACCAGTGACAGGCTATACCTGGGGCGGGTGCTTACCCACTTCAGAACCACGCCCGAAGGCCTAACGCTGGAGCCCCTCAAGAAAATCTATGCGGACACAGTGGTGGCGTACGGTCCGGTGCGTCTCTTCGTACCGGACAACAAGCCCTTCACCCTCGCGAGCGCGGTGAAAGTGGTCGGCACGAACGTGGTCTACGACGGCACCGACCGATTCAGGACGGCTTCGTTCGACGGGCTCGTTACGGGCGATGGCGCCAGTGGAACTCTAGGCTTGGATCGAGGCACGAGCAAGGCCGTGTTCGTCGGTGCGATGGACTGGTCGAAGGAGACACGCTTCGCGGGCAACATTAGCGCGCAGCTCGCAAGCAAAGCGGACATCCCGCCATCGCTCATCAAACCCATTCCCGCGAACGTCCGCTTCTTCGGTACGAGCGGCAACGGTTGGCTGAGCTTTGACCCTAAGGCCGGCTTCCGATACGACGGCGGATTGCACGCGGCAACGCTTTACGTCTCCGGCCACAGGTTCGATTCCGTGAACGGCGTGATGCGCGCAGGCAATGGTCTCGTGCGGATCCAGTCTGCGACCGGTGTTTGGCAAAGCTCTCAGCTTCAGGGCGATCTGGCCTACTTCCCTTCTACGAAGGAGCTGCGCGGCAAGGTTGAAGGGAACGGCGTTCAGCTTGCGAGCTTTGCGCGCACGGCCAATCTGAAGGGTGTACGCGGTACGGCTAATGCGCAGGCGCTTCTCACCGGATCGATCGATGCTCCGCTGCTCGCCTTGCGCGCTTCGGGCACGGGCTCGTTCAAAGCGCCGGGCGCACGCAAAGCCGTCGTAGGCGACTTCACGGCTGCCGGCAGTTATCTGAATGGAGGGCTTGAGCTCACATCGGTTGCCATCGACACAAAAACGGGCACCGTCGCCGCTACTGGCCGAGCAAACACCAAGGGAACCCTAGCGCTTAACGTTGCGGCTCGTGGCGTGTCCCTCGAGGCTTTCAACACGTTGGTGGGAGGCTCCGCGAGCTTCTCCGGCCAGGTCACCGGGACACTTTCAAATCCAACGATCGCGGGAAGGGCGCAGGTGGTGGGCTTGACCTATGACAAGCAGCAAATCCCAGTCGTCGTGGCAGACGTGGTGGCGAACAAGAACCTGATTCAAGCCACGTCGTTCCAGGCCGCGAGGGGTGCCGCGCAAGCAAGAGGAAGCCTCGCCTATGGCCTAACGAATGGAACTATCAACGGCAACTTTCAAGCATTAAACTTAGCCACTTCCGAGTTTAGCGACCAGGTCATCGGAATCGTGAACGTCACAGGCGGCAAGGTTGGGGGCACCGTCAAGAAGCCTCAACTCGATGCCAATCTGGAAACGAGCGGACTCCTCGTCGCGGATCGGCCAATTGGAAAGGGGCGGGCCACACTCTCCGTAAGGGGCGACGATTTTCGACTGCCGCACATCAGGGCCGAGGTCGCGAACGGCTTCGTGACCGGATCGGCCGTAGGCAAGATCTCCACTCAGCGGGCTCGCATCGAGGTACAGGGATCGAAGCTCGCGCTGTCGGACCTGGCGCCCGAGCTGTCGAAGACCGCCAGCATCGAGGGCACGGTTAGCGGCTCGGCGGTGCTCGGCACGCAAGGCGTGAACGTCAAGTATGCGCGCGCCAACGGAACCGTGGCCGACGTTCGAATCAACGAAACACAAGTCGGCGGCGGGACCTGGAAGGCGGCCGCCGATCCGGACTCGTTCTCAGGCGCGGCTCAGATCGGAACGTTGGAGCGCTACCTCGACGTGAGCAACGTCGCCGTGAACCGCAAGCAGAAGACCATCTCGGCGGATTTCACTGCCTACCAGATCCCGCTGCAGGATGTTTACAGCGCCGCGCAACGGTATCTGCCTGAGCCGGGCAGCGAGCTGGAGGCGAGGCTGCTCCGGATCGAGGGGGTTGTGGACGCAAGAGCCACCGTTTCGGGGGCGCTCAGCGAGCCGAACCTCAACGTCAACGTCCTAGATTTCAACAACCTCTTGCTCGAGGGCAAGGACCTCGGCAGGGTCACAGCGCAGTTCACGAGAACCGGGCCCGTTTGGACGGTCACGCAGATGAATTGGGATGGTCCGGCCGGCACTCTGCAGTCCTCGGGGATCATCGACGAGAACGGTCAGACACGATACGAAGGCGACTTCCACAACCTCGACCTCGGCCTCCTCTCTATGGTCAACGACAATCTCGCGCGTGTGAGAGGCAGGGCGGGCATTGCATTCCTGGTGGACGGACCGACGAACGATCCCACGATTCGGGCTTCGCTCGATGCGAGCAAGACGACCGTCCTCACAGCCGCCGAACAAGAATCGACTGCGCTCGAATTCGGCCTCGTGCTCGACACCGTAAACATCAGCCAGTCCCGGCGCAATGCGGATGGGAGCCTGGCAGGCGGCATCGAAGCATCCGGAAAACTGTTTTATCGAGGACTCGAGGGCAACCTGTCCGCCCACGTGCCGCTGAAATATCCGTTCAACCTCCCGCAGGGCGATCCACTCTTAGTTGCGCTGGATCTACCTGAGCGCGACATCCAGTCGCTCGTCGACTACTTCCCCGGCATCGATCCCAAGCGCACGAAGGGCAGCATATCGGGCCACGTCGCATTAGGCGGAGTTGTTGGCGATGCCAAGCTCACGGGCCGCGTGGCCGCGCAGGCATCCACCTTTGGCATCAAGAAGGTCCAAACGAGTCTCTCGAACGTTACGGCCGAGGCCACGGTGGACAGCGACGCGGTAGCAGTCCTCGCAAGCGGAACGGGCTCGGACGGCGGAACCCTCGCAATCAATGCGCGCGCGCCTATTGGAGACGTCTCGGAGCGGATCAAGGAGCTCACCTCGCGCGGGGCGGAAGCGATCTTGGACCGCACGGTAACGGGCGAGCTCGCACTTACAGATTTCGGTTTGAAGTACGACGCGGGCGAACAAGGCCGGATCTTGGGCAAGGCGAACGCGAAGCTGGCCATGTCGGGCGCGGCGCGATCTCCACTAATCAGCGGCGACGTTCTGCTCAGCGGGGTCAACACCGTCCTTCCCAGCTTCGAGACAACTCCGAATGCGCCGATCATCTACGCGGTCGATCCGCGATTCAACGTAAGGCTTGCCCTTGTTGACGCCGCGAACGTGACCACAAGCCTTGCCAAGCTGAAGATCGCAGGCGACGGCGCCCTGACAGGATCGCTCTCCGCGCCGGCGATTCGATCTGACCTGGTGGTGCTAGGCGGCACGGTGCGCTTGCCCACGGCTACGGTGCGAGTGGAGCCCGGCGGCACGCTGCGCCTGAGATACAACACGGACCCCGCCGGAGAGACCCTCGCCGCCCTCGACGTGAACCTGGTTGGCAACACATCCCTGACCGCGCTCGAGTACGGCGATATTCCGCAGCACTACGACATCACGCTGACCATCCGCGGAAATCTCCTCGACGAAGGTCACACCCAGATCCTCGCCGAAAGCGATCCGCCCGGTTTGAGTCAGGATCGCATCCTTGCGATGCTTGGCCAGGCCGACCTTATTGCCGCGCTCGCGGGAAGCGTGTCCAAGCTCGAGGCAAGCCGAGAATTGCGTAATGCCCTCGCCGGCTACGCGGTGCCCGCCCTCTTGCAGCCTGTGACCGCGGCATTCGCAAAAGGTCTCGGCCTCGACTACTTGAACGTTGAGTACGACCCTTACAGCCGCGTGACGCTTTCCTTCGCCAAAGAGCTCAATAAACAGCTCACGCTGCAAGGCAGGAGGCAGGTCTCGCCACCCATCCCTGGATACCGGCCGCAATTCGATTTGAGGCTCGTCTATCGACTCCCGTTTGGCGGAAAGGCATTGAAGAGAACCGCAGTAAGCGTGGGCGTCGACCAAGACCGCCCATGGAAAGTCGGTTTCGAATACGGCTTCCGTTTTTGAAACTCTACGGCCGCTCGGACATCTATTGCCATGGAACGGCGCATCGCGTTCGATGGTTATCGCAAGAAGACATAGGCACGGATGCCTAACCAATCTTGCGCACCGGATGCTCATGGCGGCACGGTAAGGGCGTACCTGGAACCTTTTACAGGAGGCGGCGGGTAAATTGCCTGGAAAGGCCGTCTGCCAAAGGCGCTGCGGCGAACGCTTGGCTGAGGAGGAATCGATTGGTCTTAAAGATCTGGATGATCATAACTTTGCTGCTAGCTTCGATGCTGGTGGCGCTTGCCCAAGGATCGGGCGTTATCAAGGACATCGTTATTCAGGGGAACGACCGCGTTTCGCGCGAGGCCATCCTCGCTCAGATGCGCACGAAGGTCGGGCAACCTTACGTTCAAGCGAGTCTTGACCAAGACAAGCAGGCCCTCGAGGACACGGGTTTCTTCCAGGCCGTCGACGTGCACGCAGACGCCGTGGGCAACGACTGGAACGTCGTCGTCAACGTTTCCGAATGGCCAGTGATCAAGGAGATCCGCGTCACCGGCAACGAGGCCATCAAGACCGAGGACATCTTGAGGGTGGTCACCCTAAAGCCCGGCGACGTTTACAATTTGAAAGAGCGCAACGTCATCCGCACCAATATCCAGAACCTCTACAAGAAGAAAGGGTACGTGGGCGACGTCGAAGACTTCGGCCCTCTAGCGGAATCTCCTAATACCCTCAATATCAAGATCATCGAGTGGAAAGTCGGCAAGGTCAAGGTTGAAGGAAACGATCGAACCAAAGATCGGGTCATCGCGAGACTCGTTAAGACCCGCCCCGGCGAGCCATTCAACCTGACGAAGTGGCAGAACGACCTTCGTCGCCTTTATGGCACCCAGTGGTTTGAGTCCGTCGAGAGTCGGCAGGAGCCGGAAGAGCTAGGAAGGATCAACCTAACGGCGATGGTGAAGGAGACCCGGACGGGCACCTTTAACGTTGGCCTTCAGGTGGACCCACGGAGCTCGTTTGCCGGGTTCTTCCGCATCCAGGACCCCAACTTCCGGGGAACCGGCCAGAATGTGGGCGTCAACGTCATGCAGTCGACTCAAGGCGGCGGCACAAGCATCGACCTCGATTACGGCAACCCGTTCATGGATCGCTACGACACGTCCATGAATGCTTCGCTCTACAGCCGCATCGTATACCGGTTCACGGGCAGCGGCTTCGGAACCAACGGCACGCCGACTTCAGGCAGCCGGTACTTCGAGACCCGGCGTGGCGGCGCGGTGCAGTTCACTCGGCCGAAAGGAGACGACGTTTCCTATTCGCTGGGAGCCCGCGCGGAAACCGTGACGACCAGCCATATCGACACCACGAACGCGAACGACTTCATCAAGCAAGACGGAAATATCGCAACGGTTACGGCGGGATACACAAAGAACAATCGCGACGCCGATATAGAGCCTTCGCGAGGCTCGTGGTCGCACGCGGAGGTCCAACCGGGCTTCGCGAACATCACCGAAGCAGGCGGAGCCGTGGGCAACACGCTGCTCGGAAAGGCGAACTTTGTGAAATCTTACGCCGAGTACCGCCACTACTTCTCAAGTCAGCCGCCCCGCGTTCAGCTCACCGATCCTCGTCGCGTCCTCGCGTTCAGAGTCCGCTACGGCGACATCAGCGGACGCACCCCGTTCTTCGAGCAGTTCTTTGCGGGCGGCTCGGACACCTTGCGCGGGTACGAAGAGGACCGGTTCTGGGGCAACAAGCTTCTGCTGTCCACCCTCGAGTACCGGCTTCCTATTCAGAAGGCGATGAACGTGATCGGGTTTGTGGACTACGGCGGCGCATGGGGAGGCTACGGTACGGTTGGAACGTTCTCGCAGTCGTCGGCGATGAAGCTCCACATGGGCTATGGCCTGGGTGTCAGCTTCCGAACTCCTCTCGGTCCGATCCGATTGGACTTCGGGTTTAACGAAAACGGGAAGAGCCGTACGCACTTCCTCATCGGAACGTCTTTCTAAAAGAGCACTCTATGACAATTCAAAAACTAGGATGGATCCTCGCCGCGGGGATGGCCGGCGCCATCGCCGCAGGCGGATTCCAGGGCAAGTCGGACAAGGTCGGCGTAGTCGACATGGAAGATGTTTTCCAAAGCAGCCCGTTCACCCACGATAAGCAGGAAGAGCTCAAGGCCATGGGAGACTCGCGCTCCCAGCTACTGCAGTTCGTTCACACGTACCGGACGATAACTCCGGAACAAGCTCAGCGCCTCAAGACGGTTATGCTCAAGCCCAATCAGTCCGCCGGCGACAAGAGCGAGGCCGAAAAGATCAAGACAGATGTCCTGGCGCAAGACAAGGCGCTGAAAACTCTTCAACAGAAGAAGAATCCAACGCCTGAAGAAGTCACGCAGCTCCAGACGATGAGCACGCGCACCCAAGAGACGGCGGCCATGGAAGATAACTGGGTTCGCGAGTTCAACAGCGATATGAACGACCAGCAGGGCAAGGTTCGCGAGCAACTCCTGGTGAAGGTGAAGGACTCGGTCCAGGAAGTCGGAAAGAAACAGGGTTATTCGTTGATTCTCAACAAGGTCGTCGCGCCTTACTCGGCGAACGATGTGACCGCGGAGACGCTTAAGGTGATGAATGCAAAGAAGTAATGGCAAAGTAAAGGCCAAGGGCGATCTGATCGGCTGGGTGGTCGCGGCTGCCCTGGCTGGAGTAATGGTCGGCAGTGGATTCCAGGGATCCACCGAGAAGACCGGAGTCGTGGACCTTGTGAAGGTCATGGAGGCGAGCACCTCCGGGAAGGCTAACGCAGCACAGTTCGACGTCTTGAAGGGAGCGCGAGAAGGGCTTCTGAAGTTCATCGACGAGAACCCTGTGCTCACGATCGAACAAGCGCAGAAGCTGCACGATATCACCGTCAAAGACAATCCCACGGATGCGGACAAAGCAGAGATGGAAAAGGTGAAGGCCGACGCCGTGGTTACGGCCAAGCGCTACCAAGAATTAGCGGGGAAGAACAACCTGACGCCGGAAGAGCGCACCCAGCTTAATGAGTACTCGCAACGCGCCCAAACTATGATGGGCTCAACGGGCACCGCGCAGCGGTGGCTTATGGAGTTCAAGGAGGAAATGCAGGATTGGGCCGACAAGCATCGGGCGGACAGCTTGCAGAGAGCGCGAACCGCGGTGCAGCAGGTCGCCAAGGCGCAAGGCTATTCAGTGGTCTTCGAATCGAGCATCGCTCCCTACGGCGCGAACGATCTGACGGATGCGGCCCTTCAGGCCATGAATGCTCAAAAATAAGCTTTCACTGTTGGCAGCAGTCCTGCTAAGCGGCCTCGGGTGCCAGGTCACGCAAAAGCGTGTTTACGTGGATGTCGAGGCCGTTTTAGCGTCCTACAAGGCCTCTCCTCTCCCTACTCGCGCGTTGCCGAAGCCTCCAGGCGGAGCTCCCGCTCAGACCTTGTCTATACCGGCGGTGCCTCCTCGCACAATCGTGGTGGAAGGCGAATCATCTTCGCGTGCTCAAGCACTCCTGGAGCAGAACAGGAAGCAAGCGGTCCGTGAGCTCACCAAGGTCCTCACCGCGCGATACGTGCGGGAGGCTGAGAGAGTAGGCGCGGATCGGGTTCGCGCCTTGGAGCCAGGTAAGCGCGAAGCCTATACACGCGCCCGCGCGGCCGTCTTTGAAGAGTTCAAGCGTTACGCGGCGCAGCGCGGCCCGCTCGTGGCGGAGCTCACCTCGATCGTCGGTTTTCCCGATCCGAACCCACTTTCCCTCCCCCCGACCACGCCGGTTCCAAAGTATGCGCAGGAACGATTGGACCGAGCCGCGCAGCTTAGGAAAGACATCGCGAGCCTGGATGCCTCTTACGAGCAGCGAGTGAGGGAGATCCTTGACCAAGTTTCCAAGCAATACACGATCGACCTTCAGACAGCCCTGACGCAGCTCGAGGAGGACCGTCTGGCCGCGCTTGGAAAGGCTGAGCAAGAAGCCATCACGGAGGCCTCGAGGACATATCGATCGCTCGCGCCCCTCGTGATGGGCACCACCCGTATTAACCTTCCAGGCGAGCCGGCGCAGTCGGTAACCTTGCCGCCAGTGCCACAGCCCATGAGCGCTCCAGCAGTCAAGGAAAAGGCCCTCAGTATCGAGCAGCGCCGCGCAATCTTGAAGGCTCAACTCGATATTTGGCTAGCGCTGCATGGCTATGAGCTCGTCGGAACTCCTGCTTTGGCTCCGGACCTCACCGCTGATTTCATGAAATGGCGCCAGGAGCGGCGGCTTTGACGCTTGGGGAAATCGCGCAGCTTGTAAATGGAAGGTTGCGCGGCCCTGCTGACGTCTTGATATCGGGGCCGGTGTCGTCCGGTTCCAAGAACGAAGGAGGCATCGCCTTCGCCGAGACAGCCGAATACCTCGCTAAAGCAGAGGACTCCGGCGCGGCGGCGTTGTTGTTGCCTTTGGATATCGAGAGCGCATCGAAGCCATTCATCCAGGTTGAGAATCCACGTGCCGCTTTCATGGTGCTGCTCAAGCACGCGGAAAGACCTCTGCCGCTCGCCCCTGGAATCCACCCGACCGCTGTGGTGCATCCGTCGGCCGAGGTCCATCCATCGGCGAGAGTAGGACCCTACGCGGTGATCGAGGTGGGCGCCCGGATTGGCGAGGACTGCCGGATTTATCCCTTCGCGTACATCGGCGAAGACTGTGAGCTAGCCGATGACTGCGTCGTCTTCCCTCACGCAGTGCTTTACCAAAACGTGAGCCTCGGCAGGGGAACCATCATCCACGCGGGGGCGGTGCTGGGCGCCGACGGCTTCGGATACGTGTGGGATGGAGAGAAGCGCATCAAGGTCCCGCAGATAGGCTCTGTGGTTCTTGGCGAGAATTGCGAAGTCGGCGCGCTAACCGCCATCGATCGCGGCACCGTTGACGCGACGGAAATCGGAGACGGCACAAAGCTGGACAACCTGGTCCAAGTCGCGCACAACGTCCGCATCGGCAAACACGGTGCGGTGGCTGCGCAGGTCGGCCTCGCCGGAAGCGCAACACTCGGCGACCGCGTGATGATGGCGGGACAGTCTGGTGTGGGCGACCACGTGACGATCGTTTCCGACGTCGCAGTGGCGGCCCGCGGAGCGGCGATCCAGGACATCACCGAGCCTGGAGAGTACATTGGGACGCCGGCCCGGCCCAGCGCTGAAGGCAAGCGATCCATGCTTCTGTTCTTTAAGCTGCCAGAGCTTTTCGCGCGATTGCGGAAGCTGGAGCGTAGACTCGGCGAATGATTCGTCAGACCGTAGCCGCGGACGTGCGGCTCGAGGGGCTGGGCCTGCACTCAGGCGAACCGGTCATCGTTCGCATCCTTCCCGGCGAGGACGGGATCAGATTCCGCTATCGCAGCTCCGTGGTCCCGGCGATCCCCGAGAACGTTTCCGACACCAACAGGAGCACTCGGCTGGGCGAGATCTCAACGATCGAGCACCTCATGAGCGCGTTTGCGGGATTGAGGATCACCGACGCGGAAATCGAGCTCACCGCGCCAGAGCTTCCGGGATTGGATGGGAGCTCTCGGGAGTACGCCAAGGCGCTCCGCGCTGCTGGGTTCGCGGAGCTTTGCGCGCTTGAGTTGCCAGACCTTTTCACGCGTGTGTTCGAACAGGGCGACAGCGTGAACATTGCCGTATCAAAAGGCACGGGCCACTGGAGTTACCGCTTTGTGACCGACGGCAGATGGCCGGGCGAGATGGCCTTCGAAGTCCAGGATGTTGTCGCAAGCTATGAAACGGAAATAGCCCCCGCGCGGACGTTCGCGTTCTGTGAAGAGGTCCCGCTGCTACTAGAGGCAGGTCTAGGCCAAGGTTTGAACAAGGATAGTGCGTTAATTCTGGGAGAACGTGATTACGAGGGTCCCGCGCGGTTCCCCGATGAGCCGGCGCGGCACAAATTGCTCGATCTCATTGGAGATCTGTACTTGTCCGGCGTGCCAATCGACAGCTTGAACGTGACCTCGGAGCGCAGCGGACACACCAGCAATGTGCGTGCCGCTGCCAAATTGCGGAGCGCCCTGTTCCCGTCCTAGCGGCCGAACTGGAGCTGGTAAACGTCCAGGGCGGTGCCGGGCTCCCCATCGAGCCAGGCTGTTAGCCGAACGGCGTTAGGAGTCCCATCCGGATTGTTCTTGATCATCGTCGAGACTAGTTGGATGCTCGCTCGCTTCCCGGGCCGTAACGACTTCTGATAGACCTGGTGCAAGCGGGTCCGCGTCCCCTCCAGCGGCATCATCGAATACTCGTTGGCGGCCCAAATAAGCTCGACTCGGTATTCGATGACGTTGAACTTGGAGCTGTTGACGATGTCCGTCTTGCCGACAGCGCGCTTGTAACCGCCCGGCAGAG
Organism: Fimbriimonadaceae bacterium; assembly: GCA_034667265.1. Classification (GTDB taxonomy): domain Bacteria; phylum Armatimonadota; class Fimbriimonadia; order Fimbriimonadales; family Fimbriimonadaceae; genus JANYLD01. Next base: position 3,270 of record JAXDKF010000012.1, on the reverse strand, counting down.
CGACCAAGCCCATTTCCACCTTGTCCAACTTGACAGGCGAGTTCTGATAGACGGTGAGGGGGATCGTCGCGGACGTCTTGGGACTAACCGGCGTCTTAGTCCAGCCTGACCCCGAAGGCGCATTGGTGATCACGTCTCGCGGGCTGTTCCACTGGCGTATCCAGAAATCCGGCGTGTGGGAGTTGTATTGCGGCTTCGACACTAGCGTTGCAGGCACAGCGCTGGGCGCACGTTGGGCTGGAGCACCGTCTTCATTAGCTCCAAGAGGAGGTGGCTCGGCTTGAGCCGGACCCCTAAGCATGAGGAACAACAAGACGCCGCAAGCTACCGCGCTGAAAACTACTGCCGCGATTTTGAGCGTGCCATAGCGGTCGGGCTCGCCCTCTTCCTTTAGGAAGTCGAGGTCGTTTCTCATACCGGCCGCCCCCGGCTTCATCTCCATCGGCCGCTTACACCAATCGCACGTAGCGTCCGATTTGGATTCCTGACCGCACCATGGACAAAGAGTCATTGTTTCCTCAGGACGGCGATGGACGCCTGTCCACTACTATTATAAATCAGATTGCCCTTGCCGCGTAGAGGCTCCTGCGCCTAAGTAGACGCACCGCATGGGTCGGAAGTCACCCTTAGTTGAACCTGAAGGCCGCTTAGCCAGTTTAACGAGTATGAGCCACGGCCTCTTATGGTGGGTGTTGATCGGGTTTTTTGCGGGGATCTTGGCCAAGGGACTGATGCCAGGCAGCGCCAAGGAACCCAAAGGCTGCCTGATGACGATCGTCTTGGGCGTCATTGGGTCTTTGATCGTGGGATTCATCATGCACACGCTCCTTGGCGACCGGACCCAGGGAGGTTTCGTGGCAACCCTTGTGGGCGCCACTCTGGGCGCCATGCTGCTGATCTTTGCGATGCGCAAGTTCTGGAAGTAGCTAGGCCAGCACAAGCGGGCCAATGCCTATCCACGACACCGCTTCCTCGATGTCGTCGAAGGTCCGCATCTCCGAAGGAAGGTTGGCGAGGATCTCCTCGCCGTACCGCTTGGTCTTCAGCCTCGGGTCGAGGAGCGCGATAATGCCTCGGTCTTCGGCGCGCCGAATGAGGCGGCCCGCGCCTTGCCGCATCATCATCTTCGCGCCCGGCAAAGTGTGCGTCCGGAATGGATCGAGTCCTTGAGAATGTAGCCACGCCATTCTGGCAATAGGTGTCGGATCGATGGGCACTTCGAAAGGAACCCTAACGAGTGCGACGCAGGAGAGCGTCTCGCCCGGAGCATCGAAGCCGGTCCAGAACGACCGCAGGGCGAAGAGCGAGGCGTTGACGTGCTTGACAAACTTCTCGCCCGTGGCCGCCACGCCGCCTCGGCCCTGCATCAGGATCGGAAACTCCGGCGGCAGGTCGACGTGCATGCGCACCCCTTCCATTTCTTTCCGGCTGTGGAACAGCGCCAGGGTGCGGCCGCCGAGGGCTCGAATGATCTGCTCCAGCTCGTTTGCGATCGCGCGATAGTATTGGTCCTCTGTGCCTTCCTTACGAGCAAGAGAAGGATCGGGAATCACGCCGGGACGAGGCACATAAACGGCCGCTTGGACACCGAAATCAAACGGAGAAGGAAGCACCTCTTCAAACTCCGGCTGCGCGCCCGTGAGACGCTTGAAGTGATCGAAGTTGCCGTCGAGGGCCAACGTTGCGGAGAGACACGCCCACGGAGCTCTATTCCACAGGAGATCTTGCAGCGGCTCAGACAGATCGATCTGGTCTTGGCGGAGCTGCGTAGTAGTCCCGCTCAGTCCCAAGTAACTTACAGCAACCCCGGCCGGATCGAAAATCGACTTGCAGCCGAGCGCGTAGCTTTCCAGATAGTTGAGGTAGTTCCGCGCGGACTCGAGTGAATCGTAGCCGGCACCCCATTCGCGCCATTGCTCGAGGAACTTGTGGCATTCTTCGACGAACCGTTGGAGCAGGGCTGCAGCGTCGTCGGAGATTCTCCTTGAGGTGCTTTCTTCCTCCGGCCTGTGCTGCGCTCTAACCGCGGGGTGCGACCAGACCTCCGCCGGAGTCGCGGCGAGAATTCCGGGGCGACCCATCTCCATGGAGTAGGCGATCAGGTCCGTGCGCGTCCGATCCAGCTTCTGTTTGACATCCTCGCACAGCTTGAGCCAGGGTTGACCATCACCCGCAGGTCCTGCGGTCGGCAAGAGCATCTCTTCGAGCCGGCTGATGATGCCCGCAACCACGCCCAGCTTCTTGTCGCTTAGCTCGAATTCCAACCCGCTGGCGGCGGCTTGATAGAGGTCGTGGGCCTCGTCCAGGATCATGAAATCGAACTCGCCGAGGAGACCCTTGCCGTCCGTCGACGCTTTGGCGAGCACGCCGTCTTGAATGACAACGCTGTGATTGGTGATCACCAGACCGGCCTTTTCCGCCTCGCGGCGGGCTCGATAGTAATAGCAAGGGCCGTAGTTGGGGCAGAGTCGGCCGGGACACACGGGTGGCGCGGAAAGCTGCCCCCACATGCGCAGGCCCTCCCTTCCCTTCTTGAAGAAGTTGTTGAACTCAGACTCGATGCCTAGATCGGCGACGGCTTTGAATTGCTCGGTGATATCGCTGCCCGCCTGCTCCATCGCGGAGAGGCACGCGTACCGCTGGCGCCCGATCAGGAATTGTCTTTTAAGGCCGGCGACGTCTTCTTCGTCGAAGAGGCTCAGTGCGAGAGGCAGATCACGCTTCCAGTACTGCTCCGCCAAGACGTTCGTGTAAGTCGAGATGATGATCCGAGATTTGTCGACGGCACTGTGCGCGATTGAAGGGATGAGCGATGCGAGAGACTTGCCAAGACCGGTTGGCGCTTCGAAGGCGCCGGTGGACTTCCCTTCTATGAGGTCAGACAGCAAGAGCGCAAGCTGCAGTTGATCTTGGCGGCGCACGTATCCGGGGAGCTCTTCCAGGCGCGTGAAGGCTTTCTCGATCAGACGCCTTGCCGTAGACATGACTCTACTAGTTTAGCAGCGTTAATCGGGGCCGTAAGTTCCACCGCGCGAGGGACGCGATGGGGATTGCATCGTCGGTTCGGAGGCGCGGCGACGCACGCGTCGCCGTGGCGCGCGAGAGCTTTTGCGGCTGGTGAGACTTGGCGAAATCGCTGTGGCTTCTCGAGGCGGCTCAAACTGCTGGGAAGCTCCACCCGTAGGGATTGGTTCGGAAGGCGCCGTTGCAGTTTGCATCGTCGGTACGAACTTTTCCGCGAGGTCCGGACCGACCATGATCTTGATGTCC
>JAXDKF010000011.1:0-4546 GCA_034667265.1 Fimbriimonadaceae bacterium | reverse complement strand
CAAGCGGGCAGTGGGTCAACGTCAGCCCTAACATGGACTCCGGGGCCAAGCTTAGGAAGGTCGGCAATCAGCCATTGGCCTTCTCATCCACCAATCCACGCGAGCTTCTCGTCGGTTTCCAATATCTGATGTCCACAACCGACGGCGGCATGCATTGGAAGAAGCTGAGTCCGGACCTCGGCTATCCAAAGGGAGTGGCACCGCCCGCCGAGACTGCCCCGACGCCCCCTCGCCCTGCTGGATCGGTAGCCATGGTCGATGAAGACGTTCCCGAGGGTGATGAGGAGGAGGTTGAGCAGCAGGGCGGACCTGGCCAAGGCGGCTCTATCGAGTCGTTCTCGACCTCCAGCGTCGCGCCTGCAACCATTTGGGTTGGCACTAACAACGGGCTAATCAAGCTGACGAAGGATCACGGCGCAACGTGGGAGGACGTCACCATCCCTGGGTTGCCGACCCCGACGCGCGCAGACATCTCGGCCATCGAGGCATGCCACCACGATGCGGCAACCGCATATGTGGCGATCGACCTCCACTCAACCGGGGATTACACGCCCTACTTCTATCGCACGCACGATTTCGGCAAGACGTGGACGAAGATAGTAAACGGATTGCCAACGGATCAGCCGAGTGGCAGCTTTGCGCGAGTCATTCGCTGCGACACGAAGAAGCCCGGTTTGCTGTATGCAGGGACGGAAAGTTCGGTGTACGTCTCCTTCACCGACGGCGATACTTGGCAGGCCCTTGCCCTGAACCTGCCCAACACGTCTTATCGAGACATGGTCGTCAAGGATAACGACCTCGTGGTCGGCACTTACGGCCGGGGCTTCTGGATCCTCGACGACATCTCGCCTTTGCGAGAAGCATCGCCCGCGATCGCCACCGAGCCGGCCCACCTCTTCAAGCCGGGAGACGCGATTCGCGTGCGGCGCAATGTGAATGGCGATACTCCCTTTCCTCCTGAAGTGCCCCACGCTCCAAACGCACCTGTCGGCGCGCTGATCTACTACACGCTGTCTTCCACGCCATCGAATCCTATCACCTTGGAGATCGCGGATTCCAAAGGGACGATCTTGCGTCACATGTCGAGCGCTGCAATTCCTCCGCTGGGCGACCCGGCGCCTCCGGTTCCGGATTTTTGGGTCGACACTCCGTGGCCCATGCCGACCGCGGTTGGCATGAGCCGGATCAGCTGGAACCTTCGACGGGACAATCCGCCTGCGTTCTCTCACTCTTACGAGATCAACGCCAACCCAGGCGAGACTCCGGTTTCGCCCGAGGGTCCGCTGGTCCTTCCGGGTGTCTACACGCTGACTCTCACAGTTGACGGTAAGGCCTACAAGCAGACCCTCACTGTGAAGAACGACCCACGGTCACCCGCAAACGACCGCGCGCTTGCCGCTCAGCACGAGCTGCAGATGAACGTGTACGGGAATGAACACATCGCTTGGGATGCCTATCAGCAGGTGGCGACCATGCGCTCGGCGGTTGCCGAGATCCTGAAGGCAAGTCCGCCTTCGGAAGTTGCCGATGCAGCCAAGGAGTTCGACGCAAAGCTCGCAAACGTAGGCGGCACGACTGGCGGTGGTCGCAGATTTGGCGGCGGAGGTCCGGGAGGCGGCAGCCCTCCTCCACCGGCGTTCGTTCGCGTCAACGGCGCGATGGTTCAGCGGCTTATGACCCTTGACTCCGGCGACATGGAGCCGAGCGAAGCGATGTACATGGGATGTGTCTCGGGCTGGAACGACCTCACGACGGCGCTGGCCACTTGGAAGGCCCTTAACGCGAACGAACTCGTCGCATTCAACGCGATCTTGACCAAGAACAACCTGAAGCCTATCGCTGCCGCGGCCAGCCTGCCCGATCCGGCGAGCCCTCCTAAGAAGTACGTGCAGCGGTTCGAGGAGCGAGCACGCTCCGCGACAGTGGTGGCCAAACCAAAACCTAAACAATAGAATCAGAGCAAGTGTGGTCGTCCGCAAGGTGCGGCTGAGCAATGGCCTCTGTACAAGGCTCGACGGTTCGAGTCTCGGGCTCAAGCTTCACGCGACTGAGTGGAATGCTCCTGAATCGGGGTGGAGATGATGAGATTCGAACTCACGACCTCTGCAGTGCGATTGCAGCGCTCTCCCAACTGAGCTACATCCCCGGGAAGGAGAATTATAGCCGAACCGAGCCTCTTGGAACGCCTCGGTCGGGACTCCTCGAAGGTCCCTAACGCCTAGCGCCTTACGCCTTACGGCCCAGCGCCTACTCCGCGTGATACGCCTTCTCGCCGGCCTCGATCCTCACGTCCAGCGAGTTGCCCGGTGGCGGGAGCGGGCACGTAGCGAATCCAGTGTAAGCACAAGGTGGATTGGTCGCCTTGTTGAAATCGATCGTGACTTCGCCTCGTAACGGGCGGTCCACATCCAGGAATCGGCCGGCGCCGTAGGTGGTCTCGCCGGTCGTCTCATCTTGGAAGTTGAGGAACAGTCCCGAGCCGGCATCCTCCGCGTCCAATCGACACTCCGTACCGTTGATCGTGAACTCCAGGTAGCCGGGCAAAGACGTAGGCGACAGGTCGCCCAGGATGTTGAAGATCGGCACGGGCTTGGGTGGATCGTAGCGGACAAACTTGGCCCGCACAACTAGAGCAGGATCCACCGCATACCAATGCAAACCCTTGAAATCCAGCCGCCCCTTGCACTTGGGATCGTAGAGACGCACGCCGATACGATTGCCTCGTTGGATCACCTTGAACGTCACATCGCCAAGGCGCATGCGATCGGCCCTACCCGACATGTCGCTCTTGAGCTCTGCGTGTGTAGAAGGCGCCTCATTCACCAGCAGATTCACGCCCGAGGCGACATCCAAGACCACGTGGTCGCCGCTGCGCGTCAGCGTTCCGGCGCGTGCGGGCGATGAATGCGCCGGCAACACCACGTTGCTCGAAGCATCAGAGCCGAGCGTGTTGACGCCCTCCTTCAGCCAGAACAGCCCGGCCACGCTGAGCCAGCCCTCGGGCTTTTGCAGGCCGGTCGCATACTCGGCGCGCCACTGCTCGATCGTTTGTCGATACGTGTCCGGCCGCTCGCTCGGTGAGGTGAAAGGGGCGGCGCAGGCTAGGAGAAAGGCGGCGGCAATCATACATCTAGTATGGGCCGTTGCTCTCCGAAGGGCAATACATGGGGCTTTCGCCCGCGATCAGAAACAACGAAGCGTGTAGCATCGGTACACAACCGCGGAGGATCCCTGTTCCCATGCCCAATCTCGGCCGTACGGTCTCATTTCTGCTGCCTGCCCTGCTTATCTCAACTGCCCACGCTCAAGGCGGATCGCGAGGGACCAAAAGCCCTTTCGCCGCGCCGGATGCCACCTACCACTACGCGCCGGATCGCACTTACGACCTGCAGAACCTGGTGCTGGATCTCAACGTCGACTATCCCAACCGGCTCCTGACCGCAACCGCAACGAACACAGTAGCGGCTCTGCGCGATGGTGCGACCCAGCTCCGATTCCATGCCGGGAAAAGCACCAAGATCGACGAGGTTGAGCTGAACGGCGCTCGCGCACATTTCACGCGGGACGATGAAGGCATCCTCGTGGACTGCCCCTCTACCAAGGCGGGCGAAAAGAGCGTTGTCACGGTGCACTATCACCTCAAGAAGTCGGACACGCCGGACGGTCGAGGCGCAGGCGGATGGCATTGGCACGAGCCCAAAAAGAACGATCCCTACAAGATGGGCTTCTGGACCAACGGCGAGACGTCAGACACTCGAGACTGGGCCGTCACCTGGGACTACCCGAACGACTTCACGACCAGCGAGATCCGCACCACCGTGCCAAAGGATTGGCAAGTGATTGGCAACGGCACGCAGATCTCAGACAAGGCAGCCTCGGACAAGACCCATACCGTTACGTGGCGCATGACCCAGCCTCACGCCACATACCTCTGCTCCAATGTCGCCGGCCCGTTCGACATCAAGAAAGACAGTTGGCGAGGCATGCCGCTGTATTACGTGGCACCCAAGGGAATGGGCAAAAAGCTGGACTACACCTGCGCTCACACGAAGGACATGCTCAGCTTCTTTTCCGACAGCCTGGGCGTGAAATACCCTTGGCCCAAGTACGCCGAGAACTTCACCTACGACTTCGGCGGTGGGCAGGAGAACGTCAGCGCGACCACGTTTGGACTCTTCTTTGCCGACCCGCGCGATGACCACTACGGCTCGGATTGGATCCTCGCCCACGAAATGGGCCATCAATGGTTCGGCGATCTTGTCACCTGCAAGGATTGGGGCGAGATCTGGCTCAATGAGAGCTTCGCAACCATGATGGAGATGAGCTACACACTGCACAGCAAGGGTGTCTTCGCATCGCAGCGCGAGATGGAGGAAAACAGCCAGGGCTACTTCGCCGAGAGCCGCCGTTACAAGCGTCCGATGGCCACGAACTTCTATCAGAACCCGGGCGTGATGTTCGACCAGCACACCTATCCCAAGGGCGGAGTCTTGCTCATGTCCTTGCGGAAGATGATCGGCGAGAAACCATTCTATACAGCGCTGAA
>JAXDKF010000010.1:0-12552 GCA_034667265.1 Fimbriimonadaceae bacterium | reverse complement strand
GCCCGCGAGGACCCACTCGACCGCCTCCCCAAACCGCGCATCGAGCCGATTTGCGATGTTGGTGAGGGCTTCGGCCTCGTGGAGCAGAACTCGTCTGCCGTGCTGGCAGTCCATCTGGATTCGAGTCTACCGTTTGCCTGAAATGGTCTTGCCGAACACCGATGCGGCCCACTCCACCGTAACGGCCGCCGTCATGTTAGTGGTGTCTCGGATCGGGTTGACCTCCATGAGGTCCAGTCCCACTAGCGCGTAGGGACAGTCCGGTTTATCCAGCTTCTCCCGAAGCAGCTCGGCCAAGAGGTGGCCCTCCCGGTACGTTAAGCCGCCGCGTACCGTGGTGCCCGTGCCGGGCGCCAATATGGGATCGAGAGCGTCGCAGTCGAACGACACCCAAAGGTTCTTGCAGCCCTGCGCGCGCATCCAGTCGTCAAAACGGTCCAGCGAGGCTTCCACCCCGTGGCGGTCGATGTGGTCCATGGCCACCGCGAACGCGGGCGAAGGCGCGATCACGTGGGGACGCTCGCCCGGATCTACTTCCCTGAGACCAAACCAGGCTGTGCACTCGGGCTTCAGGCGAGTGGGGCCGACGATCTCGAGGAGCTGCTGCCATTGAGCATGCCGGATTCCCTCGACGCCGCTGGCAAGGCCCCAAAGCGCCGCAAGCGGCATGCCGTGCAAGTTGCCCGATGGCGACGTGGCGGGAACGTTCATATCCGCGTGGGCATCGATCCATAGCAAAGCGACATCTTTGAAATGGTCGAGAGCCGCCGCAATCCCGCCCAACGAAACCGCGTGCTCGCCTCCCATGATGATCGGCATCGCGTCGTTCTCTAGGGAGGTCTTCACCACCTTTCGCAAGGCCGTGACGCAGGCCGCCAAGGGGCGGAAGTTGCGGATGCCCCCCTCGACCGTCTCTTCCCGGTAGCGGGTGAGGTCTCCGAGGTCGGTCACCCGCTCGCCCATGCCGCGGAGGGTGTCCGCGATCCCTGCCAATCTCAATGCATCCGGCCCCAGCCTGCTTCCCTGCCACTTTCCGGTCAGGTCGAACGGCACGCCGATCAACTCAATCATCCGGCGTCGATTCTACTTTGCATCGGCTGAGGAGGGCCGATTACTAGCATCGCCTTCCGAGGCGATGACTCTGCCCCCGCTAGTAGCATCGCCTTCCAGGCGATGACTCTGACTACCTTCGTTTGCCAGTTCCCGCCACCACAAGCAGCCTCTGTGACCCCGCCGTAGAGCACCCCGTCTAATGCACGGCTTGCGCGTTTGTTGTTGCCAGGTTATGGCGGCGCACACGAGGTCGTATAACTAACGCGGGACCTCTCCCACCCTATGAACTTCTCACTCCGAGCCTTCCTCTGCGCTGCCGTCGTCCTCTCCGGGGTCCTCGTGGCTGCGCAGCCCAACCAAGTCCTCCTGAAGCCGGCGAAGCAGGTTTCCGCCGAAAAGCTCTCGCGTCTTATAGCGCCCTACGGAAGGTTGAGCGGGAAGCTGAAGGGCGCAGACGGCTTCGTCGTGACGTTGAATCCGAATCGGCGGGCAGCGGACCTGCAAACCCTCGGAAAGGTCACGCCCTACGACCCTGAGAAGCGCGCATTGACCTCCGCAAGCGAGCTAGACGCGCGAGTACGCGAGCTGCTACAGGCCAAAGATGAAGAGGGCCTCGACGCCTTCGGCGCGCGGAAGTACCACATCAGCCAGCGCGCCTTCCCGAACGACGAGATCGACTATAGCGCGTATGTGCGTGCCGCCGAGCATCGCGAGAAGATGCCGAAGACGCACCTCGGCTCGGAGAGTGCCGTCGGTACCCTGGCCAACCCGACCTGGCAGTTCCTGGGACCCGTGAACTACGGCACGTTCTGGGGGCCGGCTCCGGTCTCCGGACGCGTAACGTCCATGGCCTACAAGCCGGGCAACACGAGCACCTTCTACGTGGGAGTGGCGAGCGGCGGTCTCTGGAAGACCACCGACGGCGGCGTGCACTACACGCCGCTGAGCGACTCCTGGCCCTCTATATACGTTGCCAGCATCGCGATCCCCGAAAGCGCCCCCGACACCATCTACGTCGGCACGGGAGACTTTGACGGCTGGCAGGGCTATGGCCTCGGGGTGATGAAGAGCACGAACGGAGGCGCGACGTGGACCCGGCTGGGAGTGACCGAAGGATTTTCCGATTTCGCGATCAGCAAGATCCTGATCGACCCTGACAACTCAAACATCGTCACGATCGCGGAGGGCCGAGGGCCGGCATATTGGGGCTACGTCTGGCGCTCGACTGACGCAGGGGCGACGTGGACGAAAGTGATCACGCAGTTCGCGCCCTGGTCGGACCTCGCGATCTCCGTTCCCAGCGGCGGCATCCGCTACATGTATGCGGCGTCGACCAGCGGCAAGTGCTACCGATCCGCGGATCGTGGCGTGACTTGGATGCCGCTCACAACACCCTTGTCCACCGCGAGGTCCACGGGCCTGGTGAGGGTCGTGACTTCGCCCGTGAATCCAACCTTCGTGTATTTGTTGGATCCTAACGGAAAGAAGGTTCTCAAGAGCGGCAACAACGGCGACGCCTGGATCGACATCACGACCAACCTGCCGCCGCTGACCGGCACGAAAGACTCGTGGGACCAGTACTGGTGGGATGCGGGATTGACGGTCTCTAGGAACGGCTCAGCGGACGTCCTCTACGTCGGCCTGATGGACTGGTTCCAGTCCAAGGACGGGGGCGCGTCGTGGCGCTCGATAGCGAACGTGTATACGACCGCGGTCAAGATGCATCCGGACCAGCACACGATGGTGTTCGATCCGACAAACCCTAACCTCGCGCTCGTTGGCTGCGATGGGGGCGTCTTCAAGTTCACCTGGAATCCCACGGCGGACACGTGGACCTTCGCGCCGCTAACCGGCGACCTCGGCATCACCCAGTTCTATTCGATTGCGCTGCATCCGAGCAACCCGAACATCAACCTCGGAGGCACGCAGGACAACTCCACCGCATTCTGCAACGGCGACCTTTCCGTATGGAAAACCGTCTCGGGAGGAGACGGCGGCCCTTGTGCGATCAATCCGCTAAACGACACCAATCAATACGCAACCTCGCAGTTCATGCGCGTGGTGAGAACGAACAACACGTGGTTTGATTGGCAGGTTCTTCGAGGCGAAGATTCGAGTGCGGATTTCATCGCGCCGATGGTCATGGATCCCAACGATCCCAATCTCATCTATTGCGGCAACACCGGGCTGCTGCGATACACGGCCAGCACCGGCGCTTGGGAGAATCCCGTCGGTGGCGTCGCCTTGACCACGTCCACCATTTCCGCGATCTCAATCGCTCCAGGAAATAGCTCCAGGATCTACGTGGGCACCGCCAACGGCCTCCTTTGGATGTCTACAAACAAGGGAGCCACTTGGGCGCAAATCCAAACCGGGAGCACATCTCTCCCTAACCGGGTGATCACGAGCATCAGCGTCACACCCGGAAACCCGGACGAGGTCCTTGTAGCGCTTTCGGGAACGGGTTCCCCGCACGTGTGGAGGTGCGCGAGCACAGTTGCCGCATCCAGGCAGTGGCTAAGCGTTAGCGGATCGGGAGCGACGGGCCTCGTCGACGTGCCGGTGAACGCCATCGCGCGAGACCCCTATAGTCCCGCGACGAGCTGGCACGTGGCCAGCGACTCGGGCATTTTCAGCACAGCGGATTCCGGAGCGACCTGGACGAACTCCACCGCCCCACTAGGCTTGCCTAACGTCCAGTGCGACGACATCAAGTCGAGGGTTAGCGATCATACGCTTTATGTGGGCACGTTCGGCCGCGGTATTTGGCGCATTCAACTGCCACCGCCCGGGCTGATGAAGAGCATTACCTACTCTTACAATCCGGTTCCCGGCGGGACGCCAACGATCGCCACGCTAAGCCTTTATGCCGCTGCTCCTCCCGGCGGCACCGTGGCAACGCTCTCTAGCGACAGCCCCGCCGCTGTGGTCCCCGCAAGCGTAACGGTCCCGGCCGGGGCAACTTCTGCCACGTTCACCGTGAACACGGTCAACTCGACGTATGACCCGTTCGTTGCGAACATCGCCGCCGCCATCGGAAGCGAATCGAAGGTCGCACCGCTGACCGTCAACCCGGCCAATTACGCTTCTCTTGTAGGCCAGACCGTGCCGGCGGCGATGATCGCGGGGCAGACGTACGCCGTGTCCGTGCAATACAGGAACGGCGGAGGCAGAACGTGGGACACCGCCCATGGCTACAAGCTGCAGTCCCGTTCTCCAGTCAACAATACGACCTGGGGGATGAACCGCCTGCCGTTGACCAATGGGCCGGTGGCAGCCGGAAGCACGGCCACTTTCTCGGCCAACGTGATTGCGCCACCCAGTACCGGCACGTTCAACTTCATCTGGCTGCCCATCCAGGATTCGATCGGAGTCAACTTCGGGCCCGCAACCCCCAACGTTGCTGTGGCGGTCACGAAAGTCGCGGACGCGGCTCGGTACATCGCGCGAACGGGAGCAGTCACCGTCAACGCCGGCCAAGACTTCTATGTCTCCAACACGATGATGAATGTAGGCACGAGCTCGTGGAGCAGCGCGGCCGGGTACTCGATGATGTCGATCAGCCCCAACAACAACACCGTCTGGGGAAGGAACCGCAACTACTTGCCAGGAACGGGCGCCGTGGCTCCGAACGCCCAAGTGCAAGTTTACGGGCTTTGCACCGCGCCCATCACTCCGGGCACGTACACGATGCAGTGGCAGATGAATAAGAACGGCGCGCCTTTTGGAGACGCCACTCCCCTTGTCTCCATAACCGTGGTCAAGGGGCCTGACAACGCGAGGTTTGTTGGCCAAACCAAGACGCCAATCAGCATGGGCCCGGGCTATGTCTTCAGCACCACTTTCACGATGCAGAACCTAGGAACGGCAACTTGGGACTCGACCTACAGCCTGATGCCAACGGGATCGAACAATTTTGGAGTGGCGGGAATCGCGAGCGGCAGCGTGCTGCCAAACGCGAATGGCACGTTTACCGCCGGCTTTACCGCTCCTACGACGCCAGGCACGTACACCTTTCAATGGAGGATGCAGCACGGCGCCGCCAAATTCGGTCAGCCAAGTACGAGCCTCTCGATCGTTGTCAGCGCCGACGCCGCGCAGTACGTCTCGCGCACGGGCGCCTTGGCGGTGAACGCGGGCGAGGACTTCGCCGTGAAATACAAGATGCTTAACACGGGCACCAGCGCCTGGAGCTCGGCGTCGGGTTTCTATTTGAGGCGAGTCACGCCTACGGACGACCTCACGTGGGGCGTCAACCGAGGCGATTTGCCCACCAGCGGGACCTACGGTCAGGGCGTCTCGTTCACTTTCACGATGGGCTGCACCGCGCCGATCACGCCTGGCACCTACGCCATGCAATGGCAAATGAGTCACGGCGCGACTCTCTTCGGGGAGAAATCGCCCCTTATCAGCATCACGGTGACCCAAGGCGCCGACAACGCTCAATTCGTAACCCAGACCGGCATTCCCAGCACCGTGGTTCATGGCGCGACGTTCACCGCGACGGTGACGATGAAGAATCTAGGGACTGCGACGTGGGACGCGACCTACAGCCTGGCGCCGCTGTACGACGTGTGGGGTGTGGCTTCTAGCCCGAGCGGAGCCGTGGGCCCAAATGCCACTCAGGCATTCACCGCGACCTTCACCGCCCCCAGCACGCCCGGGACCTACCATTTCCGGTGGCGGATGCAGCACGGTGCGACCAAGTTCGGCCAAAGCAGCCCGGACGTGGTGATCACGGTTACGTAGGGCTCGGGGCGCGGGGCTCTGGGCTCCGGGCTCTGGGCTCTGGGCTCTGGGCTCGGGAGAAGGTTTGGACCTCAGCCCTCAGCCCTCAAGCCGCCAGGCCTCAAGCCTAAAGCCTAAAGCCCCTAGCCTCAAGCCCTCAAAAGGTCCCGGGACTCCCAACAAACCGGCCGCTATCCTGCACTATCAACCCAAGAGGGCCCTCCAATTGACAACAAACGAGACGAGCCGGGTACGGCGCTTTAGGCAAGGCGACGCGGGCGCGTTCAACGAGATCTACGATGAGCTCGGCGATCGCCTGTATCGATTCTGCCTGCGCCTGTGCGGCGACAAGGACGATGCGGAGGATTTGATGGCAGAGGTGTTTCTGGCGGCGTATACGGGGCGAGAGCGGTTCGAGGGACGGTCGACCGTCTCCACGTGGCTCTATCGCATTTCGATCCATCAGTGGAATCGGATGCGCAGGAGCCGGCGCTCCACGGTCCGGCTGGAAGACTCCCCGGAGCTCGCATCGAGAGAGACGGGCCTGAGCTCGCTCGCTCTCGAGCAAGCGATCAAGGAGCTTCCGGAAACGCTCGCCCAGTCGTTCGTGCTGGTGAAGTGCGAGCAGCTCTGCTATCGAGAGGCAGCGGAGGTTCTGGGCATCCCACAGGGGACCATCCAGTTCCGCGTGCATGAAGCCTCGCAGCGACTTCGAAAGTCGTTGACCGAGGTCATGCCGGACCCAAAGCCTGAGGCCGTTGCCGGGGGGTGTATGTAATGGAATGCAATAAAGCAAGCCAACTACTGAACGCGTACGCGGATTCCGAGCTGAGCAAGAGCGATCAGTCGCTGCTCGAGGCGCACTTGGCGGAATGCCGGGCGTGCCGCAATGAGCTCGAGGACATCCAGCGCGTGGATGCGCAAATGCGCAGCACCGTGGTAGCGCCCGACCCGCTGAGATCCGCGATCGCGAGCCGACTGGAGCGCGAGCCGTCTCGATCGACACTCAAGGAGAAGGTTGGAATGAAATACAGATGGGGCTTGGCCGCGGTACTCGCGGCAGGATTGATCGTTGTTGGAGTGATGTCGACGGGCGGCAGCGCCCAGGCCACGCTCGCGAAGATGCGCAAGGCCGTGACCGAGGTTCACACCGCGCACCTGAAGATCGAGCTGAACATGAAGGGCGTTGCGAACCACATTTCCAGCGAGATCTCCAAGGACAAGAAGGGCGGCGACCACGACATCGACATTGACCTCGGCGGAATGTTTGGCGGCGACAAGAACACGGTCATCGAATTCTGGGCCAAGGACAATCGCTGGAAGATGGATGCGTTCGGCGGCTTTAAGATGCTGTATAACGACGGCATTCTGTACACGCTGGCCGGAGACAAGGCGGTCGCCACTGCGAAGGTGCCCAAGGAAGACATGCCGGAGAAGCTCGGCGACCTCCTTTTCAACGAGCTCAGCAAGGCTCAGGACGAGTTGAAGAAGGAAGGCAATATCCGCTTTGTCGGCGAGGTGCGCGAAGGTGGACGAACGCTGCGGACGCTTGAAGTCACCGGATTGCATGACGACTACAAGAACATCCGTCTGATGTATTGGGTGGACGAAGAGACGGACCTGCCGGCGAGGTTCCAGGTTTGGGCGAAGGACGACAAGGGCCAGGAGCAGCTTGTCACGACCATCACCTGCGACTTCAACCAGGAGTATCCGGATGCGATGTTCCAACCCGGCGGCGATAAGCCGTAACGGCTAGGGATTTGGTCTTAGGTATTGGGTATTGGGGCGGCCCGATACTCAATGCCTAGACGGCTGGAAGCGTGGCGATATTAAACGCGCAACAGCGCTCCTGTCAGTCCTGCTTCTCCTGTTGATCCTGATTATCTGCTTGTCTGGTGAAACCGATCTGTGAAACCGGCCGCCAACTCGCAGACGCCGAACAGCTCCACGCACGGTCGGTGCGCCATGATGGAAGGAACTACTCTCCATGCCTAAGCGTCCGCCTAGCGTGCCCCAAGACGTGTACGACTGCCTGATCGTAGGTGGTGGTCCTGCGGGGCTGTCGGCGGCGATCTACATGGGCCGGTTCCTGAGGACGGTCCTCGTGCTCGACGAAGGACGCGGACGGTCCTCGTTCGCCCAGATCAACGACAACTATCTCGGCTTCCCCGAAGGCGTGGCTGTGAAGGAGCTGCGCGAACTCGGCGAAAAGCAGGCGCAACGGTTCGGCGCGCAGTTCTCCAAGACACGGGTGGACAAGATGCGCCGTGAGCCAGACCAATCCTTCGTCGCCGAAACCCCGGAAGGCGAATTCCGTGGCAAAACGGTGGTCCTGTGCGCCGGCGTGCGCGATATCTGGCCCCCGCTCCCCGACGTGCTCGACTACGTAGGCAAGACCCTCTTCTGGTGCATCACGTGCGATGGATTCCGCACACTGAACAAACGCGTTGTGTGCTTCGGATTCGACGACGAAGGCGCCACGACCGCATGCCAGTTCCTTCTCTACAGCAAGGAGGTGACCTTCGTGTACGACGAGAAGACGCTGACATGCTCCAAGGAAAAGATGAGCGAGATGGAGGGTCACAAGATCAAGCTCGTGAAAGGCACGCCGTGTGGCGTGGACGGCACTCCCGAGAAGATCGAGGCCGTGGTGCTGCAAGACGGCACCCGCGTTCCCGCCGACATCATGTTCAGCCTCCTCGGATGCCTGCCGAATAACAAGCTGGCGCTGGACCTCGGCGTGGAGTGCTCGCGCGGCGGTTATGTGAAGGTCGATCAAGAGGGTTACACCAGCGTGTCGGGGGTCTTCTGCGCGGGCGACCTGAGCCGTATGCACTCGCACCAAGTTGTTGCCGCCGCCCATGAGGGTGCGGAAGCCGCCCAGACATGCAACTATTGGCTGTATTCCGGATTCCAGCGCGAGGCGCCGGAGCATCCGACTAAGCCGGAGCTGGCGGCACGGGTCCGGTCTTCCGGATAACGAAGATCCCTTTCGAGCTCGGTGCTCGACATCGGGACAATCCAGGGTTTGCCACGCGGCCATCCGGCCATCCGGCCATTTATCGAGCGTCAGCGAGATCCCGGATGAGTGCGCAAGCGCGACATCGGGACCACTTACCCCCGCGATTTACTTCCCCAAAGTAGACTGAAACCCATGCCCAAGGTAGGGGTCGTCGCCGTCCAAGGCGACTTTGCGAAGCACATCGAGGCTTTGCATCGGCTCAACAAGCCCAAGCTCGAGGTCCTGGAGGTCCGCACGCCCGAAGAGCTGGCCCAAGTCGACCGCGTCATCATCCCCGGCGGGGAAAGCACCACGGTAGGGCTGCTCATGGAGCGCTACGGCCTCGGAGACGCTCTGAAGAAGGCAGCCTCAAAGGGCATGCCGATGTGGGGCACGTGCATGGGCATGATCCTCATGGCCAAAGAGGTCGAGGGCCGCGCGCAGTACACGTTAGGCCTCCTGGACGTCACCGTCCAGCGCAACGCCTTCGGCGCGCAGGTGCACTCCTTCGAGGACGAGGTTCCGATGGACGGACTTAAGGAGCCGGTTACCGCCGTGTTCATCCGCGCCCCCATCGTGACGAGGCTGGGCAAAGGCGTGGAATCCATCGGGAAGTACGAGGGCAAGGTGGTCGCCGTCCGCCAGGGCAAGCTCCTCGGCACAGCCTTCCATCCCGAGCTGACCGATGACACCCGCCTACACGAGTGGTTTCTCTCGCTCTGACTTGGAGCGCGCCGCCGAATGCGCAATGCCTCAGGAGCCACCCTGCAGTTCGATCGGCGGTCCGCTGCACCAAGCTCCTGAGGCTAAAAACACCGAACCTAAGCCTCAGGAGCTCAGCGAGCACTGGAACAACTGTTAGCGATTTTCGGCTCCTGAGGCATGGAAGCCGGCACCGCATCCGTAAGCCCCAACAAAGACGAAGCCCCGCTCTGAGGGCAAGAGACGGGGCTTTTGGGGGAGGGAGGAAAGAAAGGCTTTAGTCTCGGTACATCTCCACCCGCGTACCGTTTGCGTAGATCGGCTCCCGCTTCATCAGGGCGAGAACCTCGAGGGGCACGTAGGTCACTCCATCGCGCACTTGGACCTCTTTAGACATGGTTCCGTACCTGCCATTGAGACGATAGTCGCGAGACCCTTGTTCAAGGCGTAAGTTGTTCCTGGAATCCTCCACCAGGATGGTTCCGTCGGACGTGTACGAGTCCACCGTCAGGCCGAGCTGGCTCGCCGTCTTGGACAGCGGCGCCATGACCGTGTTGCCGATATAGAAGGGCTGGGCCGCTCCGCTAAAGCGAAGCACGCGGTCCCTGAACGTGATCCGAGCCGCCCGGTCCGACCGGTAAGTCTCGGAGTAGCGCTCGTTCTGGCCACTGCGGTCGCTGCGATACGTATCCGTCGTTCGCCAGCCGCGGTCGTCCCTGTTGTCGTAAGTCGTGTCGTTTCGAGAATCGTTGCGGTCGTAGGCGTAGGCATCGCGTCGCCAGTCCGTGCCCGTGTACACCACGTGCATCGGCCGCTCGAACATCGCGCCCATGCGGCTGCCGCGCGGCAAAGTGGCGGTCTCCTGAATGGAAGCCTGCTTCTCGCCGACGATAATGCCGGCCACCGCGCCTATGATCGCGCCCTCGACCGGCTTCTTGAAGATCGACCCGATCACGAGGCCGGCGATCGCGCCTCCAGCCAAAGCCTGGTCACGGCGGACAACCTTGCGCGTGGCGTAGTAGTGGCCGTCGCGATTGCGCTTGACGATGCCGTTCTCCATGGAAACCGGCGCAGCCTTGATGCTCTCTCGCGTGCCGTCCGGCAGCCTGATCTCGTCGAACCCGACTTCCAGGTACGGCGCTTCCCGGTCAGCCTTGCGATGGACCTCCAAGACGCGGCCCATAAGCTGCGTTCCCGTCGGCAGGTCGTAGTCGTTATCGACCGTCGCAGTGAAGCGATCCCCGCGCTCGCTGTAGCGAATGCTGAGGTCGTCGTTGAGCCTTACCGGCACGACCCGGTTCCGCTCGATGTCGATGGCGCTGTCCGCGCTCGCCATTGGAACGAGAGCAGCAAGCATGGCGAGGCTAAAGCCTGCCCCGGCAAAAGCTCGAAAATTGTTCATAGTAGTCACGGCCTCCCGCAAATTTGAGTGCCGTTTAATGGACGCGTACGGCCTACCTGCGTTTCACTGCACGCTAGGCCGGCAGGTGATCCAAATGTCCGGTCCCACCTGTTTGACACGCTCGAAGGGGAGTTTGTGGGCGTCCGCTAAATTCGCGACCCCACCCTCTAGCCAGGAAGGTCCCGCTCCCAGCGCCTTTGGGGCCACGAAGACCTCTAGACGGTCCACCAGGCCCTCGCGCAGGAAATGACCCAGAGTAATCGGCCCGCCCTCGATCAGCAGGCTGGTGACGCCGCGGCGGTAGAAGTCGGCAAGGAGCTCGCGCAGGTCGATCAGGTTGTCCCGCATAGGCGCTTGCACGTGCCCTTCCAGCACGGGATGCTTGACCACATGCCAAGTCGGCGCCTCGTCCCCGAATACCTTCTCAATGCCCAGCAAGGCGGAATTGGGGTCTAAGACGATCCGCACCGGCTGGTTCACGACGCCGGGCACGCGAGCGGTAAGGAGTGGATTGTCTCGGGAAACGGTTCTCTTGCCTACCATGACCGCGCCGCATTCCGCGCGCAGCACGTGCCCGATCTGCCGCGACGCCTCTGAGGTGATCCATTTGCTCTCTCCGTCGGGCATGGCTACCCTCCCGTCGAGGCTCATTGCCACCTTCCCCACCACGTAGGGGCTTTGGCGCTCGACCGCGGTCAGCCAGACCTCATTGGTCTTTCGGACTTCGGCCTCCAACACACCGCTTTCCACGCGAATTCCAGCCTGCTTAAGCGCCGACAAGCCGCCACTGGCGACAGGATTTGGATCCAGGCAACCAACCGTCACGCTCGCAACCTGGGCAGCGATCAAGGCATCCACGCAAGGCGGGGTGCGCCCGTGGTGGTTGCACGGCTCTAGCGTCACGTACACGTCGGCGCCACGCGCCCGATCTCCGGCCTGCTCCAAGGCCACGACCTCCGCGTGGCGGCCTCCGGCATGGTCGTGGTAGCCGTCGCCCACCACTTCCCCCTTCTGCACGATCACGCAGCCAACGCGAGGGTTGGGGGCGGGATAGCCGTAGAGCGAGAGCTCCACAGCTCTGCGCATGAATTCTTCGGCGCTACTCATGGCTCTCGGGCCTGTGCTGGTGGGTGCGCAAGGTCGTCTCGATCAAATCTTCCAGGTTCTGGCGAGTCTCCTCCCGATAAGCTTCGCGAGCTCGCCGCATCATCAAGATCGCGCAAACGGCGGCTCCTAGGAAACTACAGATGATCAGGATCATGTAGACGCCGAGGCGGATCGCAAAGGGACCTTGCTGAGCATGGAGGGCCGGCTTCGGGCCAATGATCCACGGGTAGCCGAGGCTCAAAACCAAGCCGAAAAGCATCAGGAACGTTGTCGCGGCTCTCAGCAGCATGCTTCTTGAAGGGCGGCCATGGCTTGCTGCATGGAGCTCGCCTTGGCCAGATAGTTGCCGACGACGAAGAGATTGGCGCCTGCCGCGCACGCCTTGGGCAAGGTGACCGGATCGATCCCCCCATCGACTTCGATATCGACGTCTGGACGGAGCGCTCGGATGGCCCGGATCTTTGGCAGCATGGATTCGATGAAGCCCTGCCCGCCCCAGCCTGGGTTTACCGTCATGACAAGCACCGCGTCCAAATCGTTAATCAGCGGCTCGACCTCG
>JAXDKF010000009.1:0-6911 GCA_034667265.1 Fimbriimonadaceae bacterium | reverse complement strand
GCCGGAGCAGTTGAGTTCGCTGACACCACGTATGCTAGTGCGATGAGCGGTTTGCGTGCCTGCGGTCTCCTAGTGCAAGAGAAACCGGCCATTGACAAATCGGCCGAGCCCGCGCTGAAAGAGGTGTTCCGGCGGGCGACCGCAGTGCGCAACATTCGGGTTGTGATCGACACCTTCAGGAAATCTAGGTCGGGCGATTGGTACACGCCGAGCGATACCGCTGACCTATTGATTGCCTCGCCGTCCAAGTTTCGATTCGAAGCTGCCGACTTGATTGTTATCTCGGACGGCGTTTCGGTCATGGAAGACTCCCTGGACGACGACGTCCCGATCCAGATCGATCGGTACGACCGCTGGATCAAGAGCGGCAGCGTCAACCAAACCTTGCTTTCCTATTTCCTGGACGGTGAGGCAGGTTACGACCGGCTCGTGGACAACGAGAAGCCGATCGTCTTTGCAGCCGCAACGGAGCCGGAGAAAGCGATCGAGTTCCGAGCAAAGCGGTTGGGGAAGATCATCGTCTATTTCGTGGACGACCCGGCCGCGCCACTTCCAAGAATGTTTCAGCGGTTCCGCGTCCTTCCGGGCTCGGAAAGTCCGGATGCGGTCGAGCCGTCTCAGCGCCAATACATGCGAATCGTCGGCAGCGGGCCTTTGAGCCCCTCGTTATTTGTGATCGCTGCGCCGAAAGGTAAGAAGGTGGAGGATAAGAGGTCCATTGTCGGCGGTAACCGCTGAAACTGAACCTGATAGGTATCCTCTTTCGTTAGGCGGGCCCGTAGCTCAGAGGTTAGAGCGTGCGGCTCATAACCGCTTGGTCGTGGGTTCGAACCCCACCGGGCCCACCATCCCTTGAACTCGGAAATGGGAACGCGGAGTTGCCAACCCGTCTAGGAGTTGCGCACGAGCTGCTCGAACCGGTCGATATCCTTACGGATGACGTTAAGGCTTCCTCTCCAGAAATCCGGCGTGCGGATGTCGAACCCGAAGCGAGACGCCAATCCGGCGGCATCGTCCATTCCCGTGCTCGAGAGCAGGTCGTCGTAGTTCGCCTTGAACGCCTCCGGGTCTTGCTCGTACCGCGAGTAAAGGCCCAACCCAAACAGAAGGCCGAACATGTACGGGAAGTTGTAGAAGGACCGGCCAGACGAGTAGTAATGCGGCTTGGCCGCCCACATGTAGGGGTGGAGGAGTTCCGGATCGAGGCCCTCGCCATAGGTCTGTCGCTGAGAGTCCAGCATCAGTTGTGATAGCTCGCCTGCGGAGAGGTCCCGTTCCGTGCGCTTCTCGAATACAGCTTGCTCGAACAGGAATCGGCTCGTGATGTCCACGACGACCTGGCAGTAGCCCTGGAGCATGCCCTCGAGAATGCCAAGCTGCTCCTCTGCGGGCGCCTGGTCCAGATACACGCGCTTGATGATCGCTTCGCAGAAGATGCTCGCGGTCTCGGCGAGGGTCATCGGCGTCTCCTTTTGCATCGGAGTTCTCTGGGCGAGACATAGGTTGTGGTAACCGTGCCCCAGCTCGTGAGCCAGCGTCATGACCGAGCCAAACGATGGCTTGTAATTCATCAGGATGCGAGACTCGTCCTTGCGGAAGCCGGAGCAGTACGCGCCATCGCGTTTGCCGTGGCGAGGCTCGGCGTCGATCCAGCGCTCCCGAAAAGCGCGGGCCGCGAAATCGCCCATCTTGTCGGAAAACGCGCGGAACTGCTCTTCGACGAATACTTCGGCTTTGTCGTAGGGCCACGAACCGCCTTCGGAACCGAGAGGAGCAAAGAGATCGAACCAGGCGAGATGCTCAGTGCCGAGCGCGTGGGCTTTTGCTTTCAAGTATCGGCGGAAGTCCGGAAACGACTCGCGTGCGGCGGTCATCATCGCATCGAGCGCAGCCCGATCGATGTTCGCGAAGAACAACGCATTGTCGAGCGGGGACTCCCACTTTCGGCGCTTTGCCAGCACTCCGAACTGTCCCTTGATGCCGTTCATTGCGGCCGCCAGCGGTACATCGACCGCTTTCCATGCCGCAAGTTCAGCCTGATACGCTGCCCGTCGCACCTCCCGGTCGGGGTCATACGCGAGGTTGCGCACCGCGCTCATGGGCATCGACTTCTCGCCGTCGGGAAGCGGCACCGTGACCATGAGCTGGCTGCCGATGTTGCCATGCAGCTTGCCCCAGGCCAGACCCGCGCTGGGATTAAGGTCCGCGGCTAAAGCCTCTTCGCCCGGGCTCATCAAATGATCTGCCACGATCTTGCTCCGGCGCAGATAGAACGGGTGATCAGCCGCGAGCTTTGACTTCGTGATCAGAGCCTCAACGTCTTGCTTGCCAAGCCACGCCGTGAATCTCACGGCCAGCTTGGAAAGGTCCGTCGCGAGTTTGTCGAACTCACTGTCTTTGGCCTGGGCGAAGTCGTCGAACGAGTCCGTGGTAACGAGCGCGCCGAGATACGCCTGGATCACCCGCGTCTTCTCTCGTAACGCGTTCACTTGTGCGGCAAGCTGCTCGAATGTTTGGATCGGATCTTGAGCGCCAGTTTCCGCAACGGACAGGCTGGCTTCCAATCGGGCTATACCGTCGCGTACTTCCGCGATTGCCGCGTCGTATTCGGGCGAATCCAGGGCAGGGAAGAACGGCGTGAGATCCCATCGGGGCATTTGGGAGACGGCGGACATGGAGTTAGTTTACAAGGCAAGCGTTAAGCGATAAGTATTGAGCCTTCAGTATTGAGTATTGGGTGCTCGGCTCTGTGCTTCACCATCAAGGCTAAAGGCTCAATGCTTAACGCTTAACGCTGCCTAGTGGCCGGCGTCTTCGCCGACCTTGATCGACTTGGTGCGGCTCCAGCGACTCGGCGGCCACCAAATGACTTCCGACCGGCCCACGATGTTTGCTCGAGGCACGAGGCCCCAACCGCGGCTATCGTAGGAGTTGTTGCGGTTGTCACCCATCATCAGGTAGTAGCCTGGCGGGACAGCCGCGGGGGGCGCGGCGACAAGATAGGCCATGCGGGCGCGCTCTTCGGGCGTAAAGTCTTCCACGCGCATCTTCCAGCTCTCGGGCCTAGGCACGGAACGGTCCTGGCCCGCCATGCTTTCGTCGAATCCGACCGCGTAAGCGCGCGCTGTCCCAGACGACGACTGCCAATTTGCGGTCGCCCCCAAGTCCCTAGACTTCTGATAGTAAACCGGGATGTACAGGCCCTGCCAAGCCTTGTAAGGGCCCTGATAATGGACGAGCTTCCAGTCGTTCATCATGCCCTGATCGCGCAGGTATGGCTCTTCTAGCTTCTTGCCGTTTCGGAACAGCGAGCCATCATGCACCTCGACGACGTCGCCGGGCGCGCCGATCAGCCGCTTGATGAAATCGACATCCTTCTGACTTGCGTCGAGCGCCGCAGGAGGTGGCTTGAAGACGATGATGTCTCCCCGCTTGGGATCGGTGTACCGGTAGACGGCTTTATTGGCAATGATGAAGTCGTTGATGAGCAACGTGTCCAACATCGATCCCGACGGAATAAGGAACGTCTGCACCCCGAACGGCCGGATGAGCATGAAGACGACGACGCCCGCATAGATCACGGCATCGAGGAACTCATTGAGCAGCCGAGCTCCGGAATACACGCCACCGCGCTTGTGGGGCAGGGCTTTCGCTAAATAGGGAAAGACGGCGAGCCGCAGAACCGTGCAAACGGCGACAAACGCGAGAACCTGGCTCAGCGGCGTGCGAGCAAGCTGGTCGAAAAGCTGCTGGAACTTGCTGGGGCCCTGTTCCATCTGCGCGAGCGAAAAAAGCACGCTTTAGCGGCGCTCTTTAATGCGAGCATCCTTGCCCACCTTCTCGCGAAGATAGTAAAGCTTGGCTCGTCGGACGTCGCCTTTTCGAACAACTTCGAACTTGGCTACGTTCGGAGAATGCAGCGGGAAAGTGCGCTCGACGCCGACGCCGCTACTGACCTTTCTGAGCGTGATGGTCTTCGCCACTCCGCCGTTCTTGACCGAGATGCACACGCCCTCGAACAACTGGATGCGCTCTTTGCCGGCTTCGCGTACCTTTACGTGAGCTCGAATCGTGTCTCCAGGCCGGATCTCGGGAAGGTTGTCCTTCCTGTTGGCCTGCGAGACGCTCTCTAAAATCGCTGCTTTGGACATCTTTTCTTCTCTAACTGCGGGTTGCCGGTCGCCCGTTCCCGGGCACGCTGGAGCTTCGGTCTAGCTGCTCCGTGCGGAAGGCAAATAATACCTGACGACAGGACCTAAGAGGCGGCCCGCTCCACTCGCAGAGTCCTACAACGCAGGGAACGACGAACCTGCTTTAGGCTCCGCGTTGCCCATGTCGAGCCGAACTGAAGGCAGCGCCAGAGGGTCCTTTCCTCTCTTGCGAAGGGCTATCGAATATCTGCTGCTTCTGCTCGGCTGAGGAGCGACCCTATGGACTCGAATGCAGCCGCCCTAGTGAAGGATGGCGCGTATCTACCAGCCCTTGCCGTACGGCGTCCCCACCGCAGACAGCTTGTCAAACATGCTGGGCTCTACAACCCATCTCATGCCAACAAGCCTAGAAAGCACGGTCTGTTCAGCGGCTGCCGGTTGGGGAGTCGGCTTCGCGCCCTTCTTGACCGCGGCGGGCGCTGGAGAGAACCTGGTCTTCCAATCCTTTCGAAGGTCCGCCTTCTGCGCATCGGTCAGCCCCGGCCAAGCGGCGCGGATCTGCACCCACACCTCGGGCAGCTTCGCAAAATTGGCCTTCTGCTCTGGCGACATCGACGCAAACACACTTCCAAGCGCATCAGCCAGCCCCATACGCTGCTCCGCAAAGAGCTTGGTCGGCTCTACCCCAAGAGACTCCCGCATCATGAAGTAGCCCAGCTCCTCATAAGCGTCTTCCATTTGGCGCGTCAACGGCGGGGTTCCCGTCACCAGGGGCCGATGGGCAGCATCAAAGATCGACATGCCCCACTGGGACATCTTCAGAGCCGAGCTGCCCCGCCAGTTTCGCAGGGCCTCTTTACGCATCGACTCAGCCGCCCAAGGTTCGTCTTGCAGCTTGAGAGCCTCGATCTGCTCTCGCAGAGCAATGATGTTCATCGCTCGCTGGATCTCGCCCCTGTCGTCGGATTTCCAGTTCTCGACGAGGTAATCGCGAATGCGGGCCTCTTGCGCGAGCGTTAAGGGGGCGCCAAGGGTCCACTGCATGAACCGCGAGTACTTGGCTACCAAGTCGGTCGTGAGGGGTGGGTCGCCAGGCACCACTACATCCTGGGCAGGCAGCAGGACCGGCCACAACGTGGCCAGAAGGATCGAGAGCTTGAAAAGAGCTTTCATCGGTCGTTTTGCACGTTAGCAGGTTTCGGCGGCGCTAATGCTAGAGACGCATTTGATGGACAATGGATACGTATGGGCCCGCTCGTTCGTTGTTTCGTCGGCATCCGCATCCCGCATTCGTTCTGGCCGAAGCTGCAGGAAACGCAGATGCAGATTCGCCGCAAGACGGTGCAGGACGTCTGCCGTTGGCACTCGCAGCCTGAGCTGTTGCTGACGCTCTGTGCTTTGGGCGAGCAGCAATGGGATATGGTCAAGCGCGCGACCACCGTTCTCGGCCCGGTTTGCGCCAAGTATCCCTCGCTGAACTTACAATTGGAGGGCTTGCAGGGCCTGCCCAACAACAACCAGCCGCGCTTTGTAGCGGTGGGAGTCACAGGGGATGTGGATGCTCTAAAGCGCCTCCGAGAAGAGATCGCCCGAGCAGTTGGCCCGATGCTTCCGCCGACCGAGAAGGAGTTCGCGCCTCAGGTGATGTTGGGCCGCCTGAAAGTGGAGTCAGAGCAAGCGCGAACGGCCCTTGGGCGGTCGGTGCGCATGTCGCCGCCGGAAGTCCTCGGAACCTGGCAGGCTGGTTCGGTGGAGGCCCTTCGCACCGAGGCGACCAGCACCGGTGTCATGTACCACACGATCGAATCTTTCCCACTTGCCGCTCCCGCTACCGTGTGACCAGCAGCCTATGCGCGATCAGCCAACTCGATCGCATGGTTGATCAGGCGCATGCATTCGACGTGCAGCTCCAAGTACACGTCCATCAACTGCGGATTTTCATGGAGACCTTCCTGGATCCTTTGGGAGATCTTCGTCAAGTCTCCCGCAACCCCTAGCAGCTCGCGCAGCAACTTGCGACGACTCGAATCGCCTCCGCTATCCAGGCCGACCGCGGTCGGGGGCGTTCCAGAAGGGGGCTTGCGGCTACCGCTAGGCTCGGGGAGCATCAGACATTCAGATCGGGACTGGGCTGCATGGTCTTCCAGAGCGTCTCGAGGTCATAAAACTGCCGCTGTTCGTCTCGCATTACGTGCAGGATCACGTCGCCGTAGTCCTGCAGGACCCAGCCGGTTCGATCGCCCTCGACCCGCAGAGGCTTCTCCCGCTTCTCGAGCAAGCGCTCGGCGACCTTCTCCGCGATGGACGACACATGCCGGTCGCTGGTCCCTGAACACACGACAAAGTAGTCGGCAACCGACGTTTTTTCTCGTACGTCCAGAGTCTCGATACTCTCGGCCTTAAGTTCGTCGGCCGCATCGATGATGGCTTGCAGTTTCTCCTGTGAGGTCATTCAGCTCCTGTAAAGATCATTCTGGCGAATATAGTCTATGACGCGATCCGGCAGCAGCGGTGCCACGGGCTTCTGCCGCGCCAAACGGTCCCGAATATCGAACGACGCGATGTCGACGGGCGACATCTTCACGAGGTCCACCAGGTCCCGAATACGTTCGGGAATCCGGCTTACGACCTGCGTTTCGGTAAGTGGCGGCCGCACGGCAACCGCCAAGCGGGTCAGCTTCAGCAGACGGTCGAGCTGCTTCCACTTGTCCAGGTCTTTGAGCGCGTCCGCGCCCACGATGAACCAGTAGTCGGCAGGTT
>JAXDKF010000008.1:0-6880 GCA_034667265.1 Fimbriimonadaceae bacterium | reverse complement strand
CCACAGAGGAAACATCATCGATTCCTCTTGGTGCTCTTCCTCCACAGGAAACTCGCTCCTCACTTCGACGAGCTTGGCCGGCTCTTTGGGATTCACCGGCGCTTTCACATACGTGAGTCCATGGTGCGTGCTATGGGCTCGGTGCATCGACGCCATAAATGGAAGGACGGCCGAATGCAGCATATAGCGGTGATACAGATACTCGAAGAGGCTTAGCGGCAGACCGATTAAAACGGTCCAAAGGAGGATCATCCAGGGCTGATGGATCTCTGCGGCAAAAGCCTTGGGCGCCACCCACGAGAAAATGAGCAGCACGGCGGCAAGCTGTGCCGCCATGGCGACGAAAAAACGAGTGAAAGGGACGCGGTGTTGCTGAGTTTCAGGTTCCATATTCAACTGTTGTGATCCGGACCGAGCCGGACAGCAATTGATGTCCTGCGATTTTTTTTGGGAGCGGGTCCATGTTTACTGACGAAGTCTTCGCGATGTTCGTTTCGCGGTCCCGATGTCTACCGCCGCCTACTATCTCAAAGCGTGGACGAGGCCGAAGCGCAGGGTCAATTTTGGCGAGTCGGAGTTTAAGCCGGTACCCACGCCAAACTTCACCATTGTAGCTGGATTGAGGTGCTTCATCGCCCCTATAAGAATCTCGTGCGAGCCATTCTTTTCGAGACTTCCTTGCAATTCCACGCTGTAATTGGTGTTTGTCTTCGGCGTAGGGCTCCAAGCGGCCTTATAAGCCCAGCTCGGCCGGCCCGCAGCATCGATGGGCTTGCCTGCGAGCAGGTTCAGAAGTAGGATTCCGTTGGCATCTTCTCTTCCCGCGATGGCAGTTGCGGTCCAGTTGTTCTCCTCGTCGGGTGCGGCCGCCGCTTCATACTCGAGTGAGCCCGCGAAATTCCATCCCGCCCCTTTCGTAAACCGGTGGCGAAATTCAAAGCCGGTGGCTTCGTAGGTCAGGCTTTCCGAGCCGACTTTCGCGATATGCGCATGCACTTCGAAGGCAGACATATGGTCGCCGCCGACAGGAAAAAGCGCGCCCGGATGCAGCTCCAAGACGTCGCCATCGCGGAAGCGGGACCACGCCCCGTCCACGATCAGGAACGGGCGATCGGGCATGTCGTATTCAACGGCCAGCAGGAATCGCGTGCCGTGGTGCGCCAGAGCAAGTCCGGGTGCGAGAAGCGCGGCAAGTGTGAGGGGTCGGAGAGCAGGACGCACCATGCAGTTATACACGAGCGGGCAAGCGTGCAAAGGTAACCTCGTGCCGCTTTGATGCACTTGCGCCGGAGTCGCTCAATGCGAATTTCCATTTGCGCGTTGACGATGGCCGTCTGCGCGTGCACCGCCAACGCACGTCCCTCGTTTCTGGACACCTTCGTCAAGCACTACCGCCCAGCTCCGGGATCGGAGTTGCTGAAGGCGGAATGCGCAACATGTCACCGACCGAATGGAGCTAGGCAACGAAATCCCTTCGGAGCGCGGTTGGAAGCCATCATCACGAAAACGACCGAACGCAAAGTGACCGACGACATCCTCATCGATGTGGAGTCGGAGGACCCCGACGGTGACGGGTACACGAACCTCGAGGAGATCTTCATGGGATCCATGCCTGGCGACCCGAAGAGCCATCCCTCAGGACATCCGAGCAATTTGCCGAAATCGAAAAGAAAAGGTCGGCATGGCGCCATGTTGTTTGGCGCTCCCGCGATCCTGGTGCTCGGGGGCGTCCAATGGGTGTACGGCCGTGCCAAAGGGAATCTCGTGCATCTGAGGTTGGGGCTTTACGTGGCTGCCCTCGGCCTGGTCGCTACCCTTTCGCTGGTGGCCCTGCAACTCTTTCGCGCCTAAAGCCGGATCCGCCAGCCTTGTCAGTCGGCCTTGATCGATGTCCCTCAGATCTCGCATTGCGTGGTGGCCTACCGGTGCTTCAACCTGGCCACTTATGCATCGTTTTGCGCTGCATTTTCTTGGCCAATCGCTCAACACTCTCACGCGAGGTGTATTATCCGATCTGTCCTCGTGGAGTTTTACAAACAAGGCTTGCATGTAAGGTTTTCCACTGACAAAGTGTATTTCTATTGTCAGATCTTTGACGGAGAGGAAGACGCCGGCGAAGCGCCGAAGGCACGGTGCAATCCCGCGAATCTGTTTGCTGTTTTGGGTGGGATGAAGTACCACCTCGCTTGCGGGAACGGCGTTTGCACTCTGAGCCGGGACGGATCGGAGATCGTCGTCGAGATCGAGGCCGGGAGGCTGCAAGCCAAGACCTACCGCGTGCCCGTCACTGGGTATGAGGAAGAGTTGATGCGCCTGTGCGACGAGGCCGATATGGGGTTTACCGGATGACGCCGCTCCAGTTCATGCCCTTTAGTTAGGTCCGACTAATTCTGGCGTAAGCTCTGCGGATGACTAGACAACCGTCTATTTGTTTGATACAATTCAGCGATGGATAGAGTCGCGCCCGCCCTCTTTTCGGATCGGCCGTTGTCGCAGCAGGCGTACGATCGCCTGCTACCCTTCCTGGAAAGTCTCGGAGAAACCGAGGTCGAGGAAAAGAAGACCTGCCCATGTCGTCGCCGGTGGCCGAGCATTCCTTGGCGGGCATCCGCGAAAGGAAGGTCTACGACTCAACCTTGCGTTATCCCGAGCCATCGAGGACCCTCGAATCGTGAAGTGCGATCGAGTATCGGCGAAGCGCTACCACAACGAGCTCAACTTCAATGCTGCCGCCGAGTTGGATAAGGAGCTCGCCGAGTGGATCAGAGAGGCTTATACCCTGGCCGTTACCAAGTAGGGATCACGCGACAGCGGGCTCGATCTCCGTATCCTGCTCTGCCGTTGGGCGCATGGGAATGAGCAGCCTAGCGACATAAGACACTGCAACCACGGAGGCCAGCACCACGACCATCGTCGCGCCGGTCGGCCAGTCCTTTTTTTCGGAAGCCCAGAGCCCGAAGAGCGACATGAGGATGGACACCGGCAACGCCCACCTCACAGCGGACTTCATGCGAGACACCCAGAAGAACACGGCGACTGCCGGCATGACCAGCCACGTAAAGACCAGAAGCACGCCTGCGATCTGCACGGACGACGCAACGACAAACGCCAGCAGCGAATAGAAGATGAAGTCGTACAAGACGATCATCGCGCCTTTCGGCGCATTGGGCTCGCGCAGCGAGACAGCCACGATCGGTCTCCACAGCAAAATCAGAACGACGACGATGGCCGCGTAGATCCATGCGGTGGAGACCAGGTGCTTTTGCTCCACGAAGATGATGTTCCCCGTGAGCATGTCCCGCAGCTCTTCAACACCGTGGGGCGTGTTTTCCAGGAGGATGATCCCCAGCGCCGACGCGGCCACGAAGTAGATGCCGATCATCGCTTCGTGCGGTACGCGGCCGAGCTTGAACTTGCTCAGCGAGATCATAAGGGCGCCAACCAAAGCAAAGCCTAGGGAGATCCAATAGGCTTGACTCGTTCCGACTTCGTGTCCGCGCATGACCGCGAACGCCATGCCCAAGGCCGCGAACTGCGCCACCGCGAGGTCGATGAAGATCACGCCTCGTCGGACGATGTGGAGCCCGAATAGACAATGCACCGGCGCCATGACCATGGCCGCCAACGGCGCAAAACCAAGGGCACTTTGCCCGTTGAAGAACTCCACTAGCCACTTGAACATGCGTTTGTTTGTACTTAGCCGCCGAGGGCAGCGGCAACCTTAGAGACGATGGTGTCCATCAATGAAACATAGTCCTTAGCGCCTGGATCTTGGCCCACGCTGGCCGGCAAGACTGCGACATTGGCGCCGATCCGTTGTGCCACGAACCGAGACGCGCGATCTGAGTAGAACGGCTCCTGCAAGATAGCCTTTACACCATTCTGTTTGCCGACGTTGACCACGTCGCGGATGTGTCCCGGCGTGGGATCCAAACCAGGTTTCGGCTCCAGCTCATCCACTACCTTAAGGTCGAAGCGGTTCACAAAGTAGGTCCAGGAGCGGTGGTACGTGATGACCGGGCGGCCTCGATACTGGGCCATCTTCCCTGCCCATCCGCCAACTTGATTGCCCGTCTTGGCGAGGAGCACACCCTGGGAATCCCAATCCCACAGCTTGTCGGCGCCGTACTTGTCGACCGCCGCAGATCCGAACATGTGGTCGTCCAGGTTGCGCACAAACGCATTGGCATTCGCCCGGAAATCCCTTGCGCTCGCCGGCTGGAGCTGGGACATGCGATCGGCCATACGGTTGGCCATGATCCGGGCGTTGAAGGGATCGAGCCAATAGTGCGGATTGCCAAAAGGATGAATGTCGCCCATGGCTCGCGATACGCCACCATTTGGCTTCTCCAACACAGGCACGCCATCCGCAGCATAGAGATGGCCAGGCGCGCCAAGCTGCACTCTCGCGTTGTGGCTGCCCGTGAGGATCGGGTTTTCGTATCCGACCTCGAGGTCGAGACCCACGGCAATAAAGAGATCCGCCTTGGAGACGCGGCTCATGTAGCTGGGCTTTGCTTCCAGCCGATGCGGATCGCGCGCGCCGACAATGAGCGAGCTCGCCACAACGTGACTGCCGCCAACAGACTGCGCGATCGAAGCCAAGTCGGAGGTGGTAGTGACCACCGTGAGACGAGAGCCGGGGGCTATCGCCACCGCGGCTGTAAGAATAGATAGAGCTTGGGTTAGCATTCGTGTTTCCTCAATACTTGTGGGCTGGATGAGAGCCGATCAGCCAAACGAACTGCAGAGCCATCAGGTCGCGATCCTTCTGTAGCTTGCTGGTGATGTGCTGGAACTCGAGCCGCCAATGGTGGAACTCCGTCGGTTTGAGAGTGAGGTTCACCATGTACGCGCGCTGGATGTCCGTTGAATTCGGGATCTCGCTGTAGTCCAGCCGTGCCGAGGCGAACAGCTTGGGCGTGAGCTGGGTGGTGAACCCCGCGTACCAGCCCATGGTGCGATCGGCGCCTATGGCAACCTTGTCTGCCCAGTAAGCTTCGGTTTCAAACTGCCAGAAGCGGTTTGCCATTCCCGGCTGCCACTTCATCGTGTAATCGATCCCCAGGACGTTGGCCCGGTTATCCTCAGTTGGCCCGTTAGCGGCCGTAAAGCCGAGCTGGCCCGAGAGATCCTCGCTGAAATCGAAGAACGTCCGCAGGTGAGCCACCGTGACCGGATTGCTCGCTCTGGACTTCATGAAGACGGGACCATCTTCCGGAGAGATGGCCTCCAGGGTCAGATCGAGATATCGCTGCGAGGGGAACAAGTAGCTGATCTCACCCCCGACCCCTTTAAGGCCTTCTCCCCCGAATGTGTTTTGAATCACCAGGGGAAGATCCATGTACGGCAGCGCGTGGGTATGTAGCCGGTTTACGCGACCCACGGCACCCTTGAACTTGCCAAAGCGTCCGGCGAGGCCGTGGCCCAAGTTGCTATAGGTTCCAAACGCCTCCTCGACGGCAACCACGTCCTGCCCATCTTCGTGGGCAAACGCGATAAAGGCTTCGGCGCTTAGGAACGGATCTACGTCGGCGGCAACGCTAAGCTCAGCTTCTTTGAGTGTTGCGGTCTCATCCTTCTTGTTTCTGTCGTGCAGGATTGCTCTCGCGTCCGTTACGAGCCCGATCTTAGGATTGAATGCATTCCCGCCGCTGGGAGACTGTCCCTGATCGCCTTGGGCGCCCGTAACTTCGTAGGGCGGCGTGATGATAGGCGGTTGGTCCTGCGGGGGCTTGTCACCGGTTCCCTGTGAAATGGCCATAACGGCAGACATTACGCTCCAGATTCCTGACGGCATTCTTGTGCTCCTTCCGATGAGCGCTCGCCACGCCCGGATGCACAATACCCGTACCCCCTGAGGGTATAGCAAGCTTTGTGTTAAATCGGAGCTAAGAAAGCAAAGGAGCTCGCCGTAAGGACGCGATACGCCGGATCCCAAAGTGCGCGATATGCGTTGGAGTGTCGTATCGGCGGATAGTCGAGCTGCTCCATCGCATCGTTGACGCGCCGCCAATCGGGTTGGCTGAAGTCCGGCACACCGCTTTCGGCCAACCGCTCCTTCAAGGCTAGCCAGGCCGTGACGAATATCTTCTTGGGGGTCTTGTAGGTGAGCGACGATTCATAGAACGAGCGGCTGAGGAGGTCCATGCGTCCGCCATCTGCCTTGTAGGGCCGGAGGTTTAGCCTCAGAATCAGCCCGTCTGGACGAAGGGGATAGGATTCCGGCTCCTTCTCCTGCGGCTCATCGAGTCCTAGCCATTCCGTCTCGAGCGTACGCCGGGACATAAGCTCGGTTTCGAGGGCGTGCTCTGGCCCCAAAGTTGCTTGATACAACCACTTGTAGGCGTCCTCGATGCAGAGGCCTTCCCACATGTCCCATTTCGCTTCGGCGAAATCGAGCAGCTCGTTCGTAGGAAGAGCTGGCAGCGGTAGGCCGGTTCCCACGCTTCGATTATGAGCCTGTGGAGACTGACTGTTAAACTGGTGCAGGCAAAGCAATGACCGACAAAGTTAAATCCGACGCAACGAAGAGGCTCTCGCGCATGTCCGGCCAAGTCCACGGACTCCAGAAAATGGTCGACGACGGCCGATACTGCGTGGACATTCTCACGCAGGTCTCCGCGTTACGCGCCGCATTGGACCAGTTCGGCCTAATTATGCTCTCCACCCATTTAGAGAGCTGCGTGTACGGCCATGGCGAGGAACAGGATCATTGCAAGCCGATGAACCATGAGGAACGCCTCGAAGAGATCCGGCTTACCTTGAATCGCTTCTTGAAATAGGTCGACCAGGTCGTCGAGCATGAGGCACTTCTTGTTCGCGACGCGGCCCACGATCTCCACGACCTCGACCTTATTTGGCTCTGGCCGCCTCTTCG
>JAXDKF010000007.1:0-3643 GCA_034667265.1 Fimbriimonadaceae bacterium | reverse complement strand
CTGCAGCAGGATCGCCATCAGGTTCGAAAGCAAGATGACCCACAGGAGCTTGTAGCCGTACTGGGAGCCGCCTTTGAGGTCGGTGGCCCAGTTCCCGGGGTCCATGTAGCCCACGCTCACCAAGTACGCGGGCCCGGAGAAGGCCAGGAACCGGCGAAGCCAGCTTGAAGCACCGACGTTGACGGTCCGATAGGCCTCGGGGAGCGAGGGAGCGGAGCCGGTCTGGTGCTTGATAGCCATGGTTCTAATCTGAAACCTGAGTTACACTTTTTATTGAAGGCTATTCTACATCATCGTTCCAAACGAGGAAAACTTTAGGGCGAGACCACTATCAGGTGCGACCCTCTGGTTGTGACGACCGCGACCCCCGCGATGAATCGATCCCCCAGGGGCCGGTCTTTTCCTCTGTCCGCCATGTCCACATCGGCGCGATTGTCGGCTAAACGGCGGTTATTTGCGTTAGAACAGGTCGTCGGTTTCAGCCTTCTTGATGATAAAGCGGCCATGAAGGCCAAAAGAAATTCATTCAGGAGGAAAAAGCAATGCAGAACTGGGACTCTTTGACCAATGACTCTGATGGTAACCCTATGAAAGATACGAGGTATTCGGTTAAGCGTCGGTTGGCTCTGCAAAGCCTCATGCGATGTCCCCTGTGCGGCGCGATCAATTCAACGGACAACGACGAATGCTTCGTCTGCACGTGGCACGGCGCCTTCGAGCACGACACGGAGCTTGTCGAGGAAGGACTTGCTGAGCTGCTGGAGCACTGCCCCGAGCTCGAGGAAGTTATCTTGGACACGCCTTCAGTCGACATGGTCAACGACCCCAGCGTGAGAGGATTCCTGCGACGACTGTTTTGGCCATCGTAAGTCCGTGTAATCAGTGACCAGTCATCAGTCACCAGTGATCAGTCACTGATAACTGATAACGGCTCACTGCTTACCGCTCACCGATCACTGCTCACGGACCTGCAGCATCTCCTGCGCCTCGGACAGACTGCTGCTGAGCGCTTTCATCCGGCCCACAGCCTCCCTCAAAGGATCGCTGCCCTGCTCCGCCAGGCCCGCTGAACTTCCGGAAATCATCCGAGCCCGCATCTCTGCCATTGCAGCTTCAGCCTGCTTCACAGAAGACTCGATCTTCTTGATCCCTTCTTCCACTGTCTCGTAGTGGCCGATCTCCTGTTTCCGGGCTTCGAGCGCGCCTTGCAGCGATGTCCTTTCATCCTCGTTGGTCGATGAAGTCAAGCGCGCCTGCAGCTCGTCCGCGCTCTTCTGTGCGCCATATCCGCCGCGGCTTTCCTTGATCAACCTATCGCGCAACTGCAACGCTGCCGCGCTCTGACGCAACAGCACGCGGGATTCCTGCAGCGCTTCTTCCGCCAAGTATTGGGAGACGTTCTCCGATTTCCCGCTCGCCGCCTTTTCCATCTCCTCGAGCAGCTTTTTCAGAGGCCTCAGGAGGATGCGGCTCTCCGGGCTGAGCTCCTCCGCAGGGTCAGCTTGGCGCTCGCCCTGAGTCCTTTGCATTGCCGCAATCGCCACCGCCAAAAGGCCAAAGATAACGCCGAGAATCACAAGGGGCACCTGATTGATCGCCACGCCCATGATCGCAATGATCAGGCCCATGACGATGCCGAAAAGGTAGGGGCGCACGCTTACAGTCTAACGCGCAAGCTCACGCCGGTATCGAACATCTTGCCGTTGCGCGTGCGCACCCAGGGCTCCGCCCAAACGTTGGTCGCGACCAAGAACGCACCCTGGACACGGAAGCTTTGAATGCCTGGATGGGTCGCCTGGCTGTAGCCAAAGGTGAGGGATCGGCTCAAGGCCGGCTGGAGCGTCGCGGTCAAGTCGATGATCTCCCGGTCGTGAGCGCCCTCGTGCCCTTGGCGGAACAGGACGTATTCGCCTCGGAGCACGAACACCCCTACTTCGCGTGTTGCGTCCGCGCCAAAGACGTGGCGGTATCCCCCCTTCACGCCCGGACTCTCTTCCGGCAGCCTCGCCTGGGTCATGGAGGTGCCTGCGATCCCAAAATGCTGGCCAATCGCAAAGCTGAGTCCGAACGTCCGTCCGATTCGACCGACGATTCCTCGTTGGTGACCGCTGCCGCCATCACACGCAGCAATGCTGACAGGGAACTCGCGCAGAAAGAGCTCCGTGTCAGACCGCACCGCCACCACGCTGTCTCGCAGCACTCGCTGCTGGCCGAATGGAAGATACTGCTTGCCCGCGCGCCAAACGCCGACGTCTTCCACGAACGACTCGTCGATCGGGCTCTTGTCTCCGTCGTTCCGAATGCGCTCGATCTTCTGTGAAACGTAGGCCCTGAAGCCGGGCTCGAGGGCGAACTGGAGAGCGATGTAGCTATGCCGCCCGAACGGGTCGTACCAATGCACATCCGACCCACCGAGGACCTCGTTTCGGTAGGTCGGCCCCAGGTCCGCCTTCACCTGCACGTCCGGCACCTGCGCAACCGCAAGGCCGGCAACGGCGGCGAGGAGCAATGAGACCACAGACTTCATTGCATGCTCCTCACGACGTCCACGATGCCCACAAGCGGCACTTCCTTCTGCTCGCTCGTGGCCAAGTTTCGCACAGTGCCAACGCCTTTCGCGATCTCGTCGTCGCCTAGGATCACAGCCACGCGTGCATTCTCCCGATCGGCTTGCTTGAGCTGAGACTTCATCGACCGCCCTTCGTAGTCCAGCAGCGTCGTCAAGCCCGCGTGACGCATTTGTTTGGCTAATGAGAGGCATGCGTCTCGCGCCGCCGGCGTTGCTTGGATGATAAAGGCATCCGGCCTCTTTGGCTGCGGACCGCCGCCGATTTCTTGCAGCACGATCAGGGCTCGCTCGATCCCCATAGCGACCCCAACGGCCGGCAGATCGGAGCCGCCGAGGTCCTTGACCAAAGTGTCGTATCGCCCCCCGCCGCACAGGGCGCTCTGCGCACCCAGCTTCGTGGATTGCACCTCGAAAACCGTCTCCGTGTAGTAGTCGAGACCGCGGACGATGTCGGGGGAAATGCGGAACTTAACGCCCGCTAGGATGAGCAACCGCTGAAGCTCATCGAAGCGCGATTTGGAATCGTCTTCCAGAAAGTCTGTGATCGGCGGGAGTCCTCTTAGCGCCTCTTGCACTGCCGGGTCCTTGCTGTCCAACAGCCGCAGCGGGTTCTTCTCCGCGCGCGCCCGCATTTCCTCCGGCTGATCTTTGAGGTACCCAGCCATGTGCTCCAGGATCGCTTGCCGAAACTTGCCTCGACACTCCTCCCTTCCTAAAGAATTGAGCAGCACTTCGACCTCGTCAATACCGATGCGCTCGTAAAAACGCACGGTGATCTCGATCACCTCTGCATCGGCGGCGGGAGACGAGCTCCCGATCAACTCGAGGCCGACCTGGTGCGATTCTCGCAGCCTTCCCTTTTGCGGGCGCTCATAGCGATAGACAGGAGTGATATAGGAAAGCCGGCACACCGATGGAGGCGGGCAGAGGCTGTGCTCGATCAGCGCTCGGATCACCGGCGCGGTGCCCTCGGGCTTGAGCGTCATGCTTCTGTCGCCCTTGTCCTTGAACTCGTACATCTGCTTCGTGACGATGTCGCTTGTCTCACCCGAGCTGCGCACGAACAGGTCGACG
>JAXDKF010000006.1:0-11032 GCA_034667265.1 Fimbriimonadaceae bacterium | reverse complement strand
GACCGCTCCGCCAGTGAGGCCAGCATACGAGTCGTTGAGAACTTTGATCTGGGCAGCGATCTGCGTGGACGTGATGTTGCCGTTCCCTATGCCCGTTCCCTTGTTGATCACATGGACGTACACGGGAATCGTTACGGTCGCCAACGGTGTGACGCTGTTCGCAGTCTTGTCCTGAACGTAGCGCTCGATCGCAGCCATGGTCGCCGCATCCGGCATCTTGACGCCGCACCTGTCCGCCGGATTGATCACGGTAATGCCGGAGGCAGCTCGGCCGGCATCGACGCTTGGCATGGACGCTCCGGCGCCGCCGCAACCCCAGACAACAAGACCGGCGACCATAGCAGCGGAGCCGATCGTGCCGGCTTGTAAAGTTAGTTTCCTCATGCATTCCCTCGTAAAAAGACCAGGCTCTAAGAGCCAGAGGAAGTATAAGGGCCAAGTACACCAAGCGGGCGGGCGGATATTGCGGAAGTTGGCACCGCTCAAACAGAAAGGTCTCCGGCCCATGCGGCCGGAGACCTCAAGAGTTCAGCCTACGAGAGGCTTACGCGCGGTAGCTGGCCCACATGGAGTCCATGCGGCTGCTCTGGCCGGCAGAGAACTTGTACATACAGGAGTCATCCGTGTAGTCCATGAAGTTCTCGATCGGGTCGTTGCCCGGATACTTCGTACCGGTGCAGGTGTTTCGGCCCGCAGGGCAGCCGAATGCAGCGCTCTTCTCAGCAGGAGTGTCGCTGACGCCGTCGTTGGCCGCCGTGCAGCCACCCTGGAAGGTGTGGTACATGCCGGCCCAGTGACCGATTTCGTGAGTCGCCGTATCGCCCAGGTTATACGGTGTAGCGTTGCCGCCAGGCAGAGAATTGAACAAGCAGACCACGCCGTCCATGTTCGGCGCCGAGGCGTAGTTCCAAGGGAACGTGGCCCAGCCGAGAAGGCCGCCGCCCATATTGTTCGTGTAGAGATTCAACGCATTCTTTCCGCCCTGGTGAAGAGCGTTCTTCATGGCCGTTTCAGATGCGCCGCCCGTGGTGGTGTACCACGACGAGTTGGTCGTGCGGGTCACGCCGGCAAGCGAGAACCGAAGGTTCGTCACCGCGCCGCCCGTAGCGCCGGAATAGGCGTTGTTCAGGACGGAGATTTGCGCGTCGATCCAGGATTGCGGGATATCGCCGTTAGCGATACCCGCGCCATTGTTGATCACGTGCACGTAAACCGGAACGGTCACGACGGCCATCGTCGATGCGGCACGGGTCTTGTTCTTGATGAATGCCTCAACGGCCGCCATCGTCGCAGAGTCGGGCGTTGCGGTCGCGCAACGGCTGTACTTGGTGTCGATGACTGTGATGCCATCGGTCGCTCGGGTTCCGGTCGACATGGTGGAAGCGCCGGCTCCGGCGCAGCCCCATATAACCAGGCCCGAAACAGTGGTGACGCCGCAAAGAAGTGCGGCTCTCATGGCTAGATTTTTCATGTGTTCCCCTCACACAAAGCAGGCCCGAATTTTGTTCGGGTTAAGCGGCATTATAAAGGTAATTCGATAAAGTAACAAGCAGAATTCGATAATTTTTTCCACGGCCGCTTAAAATGAGGCCCGCAGGTACAATTTGAGGCCCCGCCATGCCCTCTCAAAAGACCGTCCCCACGCCTCAGCTCATCTTCGAAAAGTCAAGAAAGGGTCGGGTCGGATGCAATGTGCCGATGCCCGATACGCCTGAAGTCGACCTACAAGAGGCGGTTGGTGAACTACGGCGGGAGCTGCATCTTCCCGAAGTGGACGAGCTTACGATGCTCCGCCATTTTACGATCCTCTCGCACGTGAATTACGGCATCGAGACCGGCTTCTATCCGCTCGGCTCATGCACGATGAAATACAACCCCAAGATCAACGAGAAGACCGCGGCGCTACCCGGCTTTTCGATGCTCCACCCCATGCAGCCTGTGGAGACGATTCCCGGCGCGCTGGAGATCTTGATCGGCGTGCAGGAGATGCTGCAGGAGATCACCGGATTCGATTTCATTACCCTCCAACCCCTTGCCGGCGCGCATGGCGAGATGGCGTGCCTGATGTTGATCAAGGCTTACCAGGCGTCTCTGGGCGAGGGCACGCAACGGCACACAGTCTTGGTGCCGGACAGCGCGCATGGCACCAACCCCG
Source organism: Fimbriimonadaceae bacterium (assembly GCA_034667265.1). Classification (GTDB taxonomy): domain Bacteria; phylum Armatimonadota; class Fimbriimonadia; order Fimbriimonadales; family Fimbriimonadaceae; genus JANYLD01. The sequence continues at coordinate 8,877 of JAXDKF010000006.1, read as the reverse complement.
CCTCCGCCGCGCGATGCGGTTACGACGTCAAGTCGATCCCGACGGACGCCAATGGCAACACCGACCTCGATGCGCTGACAAAGGCTCTAGAGGGTGAAGCCGGGAAAGCGGTTGCGGCTTTGATGTTGACCAACCCTTCCACCCTCGGCCTCTTCGAGCCGAACATTGCAAAGATCTGCGACATGGTACATGCCGCGGGCGGCCAGGTCTTCTGCGACGGCGCGAATATGAATGCGATGGTGGGCACCACTCAGCCGGCCCACCACGGCTTTGACTGCATGCACCTCAATCTGCATAAGACCTTCTCGACGCCGCACGGCGGTGGAGGACCCGGGTGCGGGGCCATCGGCCTTCAGAGACATCTGGAGAAGTTCATGCCCGTCCCTGTCATCAGGCGCATCTCCGGCCGTAACACCGTAACACCGGTACACCGCAACACCGAGATCGTGGCGGACTACGACCGTCCGTCATCGATTGGCCGCGTTTCGGCGTTCTACGGCCAATTTCTTATGGAGGTCCGCGCCTATACGTATTTGCGCGCCTACGGCCGAGAGAAGATGGCCGATATCTCTCGCCACGCCGTTCTAAATGCGAACTACGTGCGAGCCCGGCTGAAAGACGTATTGCCGCCAGCGCACGACAGGCCCTGCATGCACGAAGTGATCCTTACGGCTGAAAAGTACAAGAAGGAAAACGGCATCCGCGCGCTGGACATCAGCAAGCGCCTGATCGATTACGGCTTCCATCCGCCCACAAACTACTTCCCGCTCATCGTGCCCGAATGCTTGATGATCGAGCCCACTGAGACGGAGACCAAAGAAACGCTGGACGCCTTCTGCGACGCCATGATCTCGATCTGCAAGGAAGCCGTCGAGAACCCCGATCTCTTGCACGACGCCCCCACGACGCAGATCGTGGCCAGGCTGGACGAAACTGCCGCGGTCAAGAACCTCGATGTGAGGTGGCGGCCGGGAAAACATGAGATGGCTCCGGCCGCCGATCCCAAGATTGGCCGGAGTGTAGCCATCGGAGAAGGGATCGAAGACAAGATGGTCGACACGGTGCCGTCCATCCGCTAGTTCGGGCACTCTTGGGCTCAAAGGCCAGCCCGGCGACTTATCCAGTTCTCACCGATAATTTATAGTAATCAACCTCAAAGCTGTATAATGCATAATGCCTCGCGCTTTGCGAGGGAGCGGAGGGGAATATGAAGAATGTAGCCATATTTGGCGGCAGCTTGGTGACCGTTGCTGCGATCATTTTAGGTTGTGCCGGATCGGGGGTGGGTTCACCCATCGATGCGTCTGCGAGTCGAGCAAAGGGCGACATCGTCGAGGTGTCGAGCCGGTACGACAAGTGCGGCACAAGGATGCCGGACGCGGCCACCCAAGACAGCATCGAACGATACGTGAATCAAAAGGTCGCCAGCATGAGCGCCGCGCCGTTGGCGCCGGGGACGGTCCAGGTCTACGTCCATCGCATCCACGCGAGTGATGGCAGTGGTGGCGTAGTCTCTGCGGCGCAGATCAACGACCAGATCAACGTGCTCAATGCGGCGTATGCATCGACGGGCGCGGCCTTCTCCTTGGCGGGGGTTGACGATACGAACAATGCAGCGTGGTACACGACCACCGGTGGCGCGGATGAAACAGCGATGAAGACGGCCTTGCGCCGAGGCACCGCTCAGACACTTAATTTGTACACGAACAATATGGGTAGTGGCTTGCTTGGCTGGGCGACGTTCCCCTCGAGCTACGCCTCGCAACCAAAGATGGATGGCGTCGTGCTCTTGTACTCTTCCCTACCCGGCGGCACCGCAGCCCCTTATAACTTGGGCGACACGGCCACGCATGAAGTAGGCCACTGGATGGGGCTTTATCACACCTTCCAGGGCGGATGTTCCAATAAAGCTGATTACGTGAGCGACACTCCCGCGGAGCGCTCGGCGGCGTTTGGCTGCCCGACCGGACGTGACACGTGCACCGGCAGGAAGTACCCGGGCTTGGATCCGATCGAGAACTTCATGGACTACACGGACGACGCGTGCATGTACACGTTCACGAGCGGCCAGAGCTCACGCATGAACGCGCAGTGGACCGCGTATCGCGCGGGCAAGTAGCCACCGTCCCCAGACCCCAAGACTGTTCCCTCCTTTTGAAGGAGGGGACAGGATGTTCCACTTAGATCTCGAGCCGTTTTTGGCGCCGCGGGACGAGTAAAAGCCACCCTCGACCACGCCTCCATTAGCGCTCCTCACTCTCTGGCGGATCCAACACAGCCGCTGCGCTGCGAGATGGCCTTGGGCCAACAGGCTTGACCGCTACGCCAGACTCCGATTCATCCGGCCCTGAGCCGCGCTCCGGCGGAGCCGCGCTTTTGCGCATTTGCCTTATTGCGAGCGCGCCCAAAACCGCCGCGGCAACGATCCACCACATGACCTAAGGAACGCATCCCACGTGACCTGAGTTGCGGATTGCGGATGTTCCAGTTTCCAGGTCGGAAAATTAGCCGACTCCCGCAAGCGACCTCAAAACGATACTAAGTAGTTGTTACGGCTTCGGCGATGCCAACGGGGTTTGGCGCGCCCGAGCCGTTTGGCATTTATCCAATGTGCGCGGACGATTTGCCAACCAGAGGAGATAGACCATGGACCACTCGTCAACAGGAGCTCATCGAGCCCGAAGGGGTGCGGCGCGCCTAGCGCTGATTGCCTCCATTGCAGTGTTAACTGCAACCTGCGTCTTGGCGCCGTTTGCGGCAAAGGCGTCCAGCCCGGCAAGCGCGGCAATCCTGCCCACAAGCTCACCGGTTACTTGGACAGGAACTGCTCTCGCAACTGGGTCGGCAGACGGTGAAGGCACTTGTATCGACGGGATCAATTGCGACAGTTTTGTGCTCAACGTCGGCGGCACTCCCGCGGACTGGAACAACAAGATGATCTCGATCGCGGCGAACTGGAGTCTGCCGGCAAACGACTACGACTTGTATGTCCATAAAGAAGGAGTGGACGGCCTGATTGTGGGCAACTCCGGCGGCGGTGTCCCCACAACGGAAGAGCTCACCGCAATCGACCCTTCCCGCACGGGTACCGGTGTGTATACCGTCAACATCGTATATTTCGCGAACGTGGCCGCGGTCGATCAGCCGAGAGGCACCGCGACCGTGGTGAGCCGCCCTAGCGATGGAAGCAGGCGCGCGTTCTATCTCAAGGGAGGAATGTCCTTCAGCGACAACCAGACTTTGCTTGCGCCGGTAACGATACGTGACGGCGAGCCCAGCAGCCGCACCGACATCTACGGCAACCACTATGTCGCGGGAATCCGCGGCGTGCCTGCAGGCGTGGACCTATGGTATCTAGACCTGAATCCCAACAGCCCCTCCTTCGATCCCTACATGCGCAACGCGCAGTATCGCGGCCAGCCTGACTCGTTTACGCAGGACGAGGCCTACTCGGTGGGCGCGGACGGCGGTGGAGACGTAGACCTTGCCGTGGGTTGGGGACCTCCCCTGCCCGGTGGCGTGCCTACTCTGGCGTTTGCCAGCCTTGTCGCGGCGAATATCTCGACGGCTGTATCTAAGGACCTCGGCAAAACCTGGACTATGAATCCTGCGGGCAACGTATCGGGCGGCGCGCCTATCGACGATCGCCAATGGATGGAGTTCATCGGTCCAAACTCGGTCTATCTCCTCTACCGAACGTTGCAGCCGGCGATCACGCAGATCCAGCGCTCCAACGACGGCGGTCTCACATGGGGCGTTGCTCAGTCGGCAGGCCAGATCGGCCAAGTCGGCAGTATCGACGTCGATCAGAACGACGGCACCGTTTATATCAGCGGGAGCACCGGCAAGGTCGCGGTTGGAGTGCCGGCGGTTCCCAAAGGCGAGCCGACGGTTTACAACGTTTACGATGTGGCGACCGATCCGTTCGGCGTCGCAAGCATCTTCGTCGTTGTGAAGGTTGCCGACGACGGCACAGCGTACGTGGTGTACTCCAACGGCTACAACGTTTACCTGCGGCATTCTACGGACAAAGGAAAAACCTGGAGCACGCCCGTCCGGGTGAACGATGGAGCTGAGACCAAGACGGCCATCATTCCTTGGATCGAGACTGGCCCGACGCCTGGCTCGGTAGCGGTGGTTTGGTACGGCGCCACCACTTCGTGGAACACCCTAGATTCCGAGTGGAAAGTGTTCATGGCGCAAAGCTTGAACGCTGATAGCTGGTACCCGGTCTTCCGTCAGGCGACCGTGAGCGACCACTTCATCCATGCCGGAGTCATTTCGGTCGGCGGCACCCTCGGCAACGAGAACCGCAACCTCATCGACTACTTCCAGGTGTCCTTCGACCCGCAAGGAGCGGCCGTGATCGACTACACGGACGACCATAACGATTACGACGGGGCGACCTACGTGACGCGGCAGATCAGCGGCCCCACGGTGACCCGCAAGAAGATGAAGAAGCAGACGGAAGGCGCGGCGCTTCCTTCCAAGCAGCCCTTCTCGACCGACGGCTCGCAGGTGGTGGACTTCGCCGGCGACGTGACCAAAGGTTTGATGGTGCTCACGCCTGAGCGCACGGACTTGGACGTCACCGGGATCAAGTACGGCTCGGAAGTCGATAGCGGCGGGGTCCTCTGGGTCACGGGCACGATGAAGGTTAGCGACATGAGCGCCATCACTCCTCTCAGTAACTGGAGAATGTCGTTCGTGGTGAATGCGCCCTACGCGGGCATCAGTCCAAGCGGCACCTTTAGTAAGGCGCTCTCAGACAAGGGCGACCAGTTCTACCTGCGCGCCTATACGGACTCCAAGGCCACCAAGGTGTACGTCTGGGGAACCGCCGAACGGGACCGCGGTGGCGGGCTTACGTACACGCAGCGCGGCAATGCGGTTGGCTCCTTCGACCAAGCTGCCGGCACCGTGACAGTCAAGGTCAAAGCGAGCGATCTGAATGCCTTCGTGGCGAAGGGTCCCCTGGTGGGCAGCGGCTCCGTGCTTGCTGGATTACGTGGCCAAACGTATACGTCGGGAACGAACGTGATCATCCAAGACGACGCGAGAGGCGGGCTGGAGTACCGCATTCCATGATCCGTCGGTTAATTGCTATGGCCGGGGCATTGCCCCGGCCCATCATCATTGGGACTATCGTTGCAATCTGTGCCCTATGCGCGGCGGACACCAAACTGTCCGCGATCAAGCTGCAGTCGATTGCGGGCGTCTCTGTGGGCATGGATCTGGAGCGCGCTCGAGATGTGCTTAAACCTCTGGGCACTGGAGGCAGCGGGGAAGAGGAAGCGGAAGAGCGAGGCTCCGTCAAGGAGGCTTGGTCTTTGAAATCCGGCGACTTCAAAACGCTCGCCTACAAGGCCGATGAGAAGGGCCACATCAAGTGGGTCACGGGCTGGGTCCGTCCTGGCAAGGAGATCCCGTTCTCGTCGATCGGGGATCTGAAGCACGCCGCCCGATCTCAAGAGAGTCAGGCGATCTGGAACGTGTCCGGGCCATCCGGAGACTTCCGCATAGTCGCTCGCGGGATCGGCGCGCACGCGTCTGTGATTACGTTCATGAGCCTCGGTCGACGCGAGGACTGAGCAGGGAAGTGCGCACGTCTAGCTGCAAGCTAGGCGTGTCGCTTCTAAGGCGTTCCGTGGGTCGATTAACGTGAGCCCTTCTTGCGGCGAGATTCCACAGGCTTGCGTTGCGACAACCGGGACGCCACACGCCAGGGCCTCTAGTAGCTTTCTCGATTGGTCTTCCATGACGGCCGGCTGCAAGACGCAGGCCGCGCCATCTAGCCAGTGCTCGCCTTGCTTTGGTCTCCTCATTTCAACGCCCTCCCAGAAGCCTGGCTTCTCCAAATCGCTGCCCGCGAGGATGACGGGACGGCCGAGCTCTCTTGCCACGTCCCTCACGATCTCCGATCCCTTGCGGGCTATGGCAGGCCCTGGGAAGGCGATCGCGTCACCCTTTGCATGTTTCTTCGGCACGGGAAGATGCCAGGGGATCAGCACGGCCCTGTCTGAAAACAAGGCGGCGATCTCGGCGTGCGGAGTAATGATGCGATCGGCTTGACGAAGGGCCTCCTGCTCAGCCCTCGCGATCCAATCTCCCGCGCGGAAATCGGCCAGGGACTTCTGTTCGGGGCTGGCCTTGGCGGCTGCATCGAGCCGGGCCTGAAGCTCCGCGATCGGGAAGCGCGTCATGAGGACGTCGTAATGTCTTCCGCCGAGGTGGCCGTCGCGCCAAAGGAAAGGAAGGAATTGTTGGTAAACCGTGAGGCGGATGACATCTGGACCGAGATGTTGCGCGTAGGCTTTGGCGAGCGCTTCATCGGCTTCCAGGGCTGCCTTCCTTCTCGCTGCCCCTTCGCTTGCGAGTCTTCTTGAGCGCCAGCTTCTGTATAGGGTGTCGAAGGTTGCGGCTTGAATTTCGCCGGCCTGTTCAACGGGCCATTCGTAGGCTTGTCGCTGGAAACGGCGTGGGTCCAAGGGCAGGAGCAAGAGATCCTCTTCAAGATCTTGTGCCTGCAAGAATTCCACGAACTCCGGCCAAACGCGATCGACGAGAACGGCTCTGCGTCCGGCCGTGGCGACGACTGGTTTGTGGCGGAAGCAATCGTCCATTCCACAACTGGCGCAGCTCGCCGCGGCTTTGCTCGGCTTGGTCTGGATGAGCGGGAGCGGCGTTCTCTTGCTCCGCTTCTCACCAACGAATTGCACGACAAGCTCGTCGGCCGTGAGGAACACCTTGAGCAGCAAGTCTTGCGGTGGTCTGAAGCGAAGATCGATGTGGTTCCAGGCCACAGTCGCGTCTGGTTTGTTGACGGGCGCGTTCGGCACTTGGCGGGTGTGCGGATGCCGCTCCACAATTTGGCATTCGGCCTTGAGCGCGGCCTCGTAAAGCATGTTCGTGAGCTGGCAGATGCCCCCGCCTCTCGCCGGGATGAGGCAGCCTTCCTGGATCTGCCGGCCATAGACATAGCCCTTGCGCCTCGTTGTCCGGCCGATGTGTTTCCAAAAGCTGAAGGTCTTGCCGGCCGGGATAGACAACCCATTGAGCTGATTGGCCGCGACGCGCAGGTTGTGAACCTTGCCGCGTTCGTTGATCCATTCTCGCGGGTCGTCTTCTCGCCAGAGCCTGGAGCGGAGCTCGACAAGCACGTCTCCGGCTGCGGTTGGGGCCGCTTCGAAGGCCTCTAGGCGAACGGCCAAGTCGGAGGCAAGTCGCCGGGTTTGAAGCGCCAAGACTTTGGCGCGGAATACCAGATTCGAGACCGGCGAGGGCGTTACCCGTTCCATGTGCGTGCTGCTATTGCAAGTAACGCTTATGTGGCTTGTTTAGTTTGGAGAATTGCGAGCCTACTTTCAGATGCCGGTCGCTTTCAACGTGTGGCAGGCATTCCGGAGGTGGTGCTCCAGGCTGAATAGCTCCTCGACCTCCTCCGGCTTCAGGAGCGACTTCACATCCGGATCGTTCTGGACCGACGTCTTGAAATCCTCGCCTTCCCAAGCTTTGGCCGCGTTGCGCTGGGCGACCTTGTAGGCCTCTTCGCGTGACATTCCTGCGTGGATCAAAGCGATCATAACGTGCTCGCTGAACACCAGATCGCCCATCTTGCGGAGGTTGGCGAGCATATTCTCCGGGAAGACCTGGAGACCCTTTAGGATGGCCGTCAGCCGGTTGAGCATAAAGTCCGCGAGCTGGCAGGAATCGGGGAATACGATGCGCTCGACCGAGGAGTTGGTGAGGTCGCGCTCGTGCCAGGTGGCGACGCTCTCGAGCATTGCGTGGGCGTTGCCGCGTAGGATCCGGGAGAGCCCCGCAACCGTCTCGCTGTTCCAGGGATTGCGCTTGTGGGGCATGGCGCTGGAGCCGGTTTGTCCCGACGCAAACGCCTCCTGGACTTCCAAGATCTCCGTCCGCTGGAGGTTGCGCAGCTCGGTCGCAATACGCTCTAGCCCCGCGCCCAGCAATGCCAGAACATTTAAGAAATTGCCGTGCCGATCACGCGTGATGATCTGGGTGGTTGCGGGGTCGGGTTTGAGCCCCAGCTTCTCGCAGACTCGCGCTTCCAACTCCGGCGATGTAATGGCATGCACGCCCACCGCGCCACTGATCTTGCCAAATGCGACCTCATCCTTTGCGCGTTTCAGACGCTCCACATTACGATCCAGCTCGCCGATCCAATTGGCCAGCTTGAAGCCGAAAGTGATCGGCTCCGCGTGGATGCCATGCGTGCGGCCGATCATCGGCGTGTTGGCGTGCTCTTTAGCCAGCCTGGCGATCTCTGCGCGAAGACCTCCCGCGCTTTCGATCAACACGTCGGCGGAGTCCCGCAGCATCATCCCGAGCGCCGTGTCAATCACGTCGTAGCTGGTCACGCCCATGTGGACGTACCTGCCCTCTGGGCCGATGTTCTCCGAGAGGTTGCGCACGAACGCCATGAGGTCGTGCTTGGTTTCCTTTTCGATCTCGTCGGATCGCTCAAGGGTGAAAGCGGCTTTGTCTTTGATGGTTTTGAGGGCGTCCGGCGGAATGGCGCCGTCCTCGGCGTGGGCTTCGCAGATGGCGATCTCGACGTCCTTCCAGCGCTCGTATTTGGCCTGTCTGGACCAAATGGCGTTCATGGCAGGCGTCGTGTAGCGATCGATCATTGGGAGGCATTAAGGGTACCTGTCGAAGCGATCCTCGATCCGGGATGCAGGATGCAGGATGAAGAGCTTGCCCAGAGCCCAAAGGGAACACAGCGCTTTCGGTGTTACATTAATGTCCATGGAAGGCCCCAAAGGGGAGATCACGCCAACGCCCGTGACTACTGCCTACCCACGGCCTTCTCTCAGCCTCGAACCGTCGCGAAGCGTGCGATACGCAAACGGG
>JAXDKF010000005.1:0-5318 GCA_034667265.1 Fimbriimonadaceae bacterium | reverse complement strand
CTCTCCGCCTAGCGCAGCAGTCGTGTAGGGAACGGGGATCTCGACCTCGAGGTTGTCGCCGACCGGCTTGAACTGAGGATGCGGCGCCCACTTGATGATCACGTAGAGGTCGCCCGCCTTGCCATTCACCCCGGCGTGCCCTTTCCCGGGAACGCGAAGCTTCTTGCCGTCCGGGATTCCCGCGGGAATTTTGACCTCGACCTTTTTCGTGCTCGGCACCGTTGCCACTTGGCTCCGTGTTCGCTGCGCGTCCAGGGTCTGATAGGTCAGCGTGCGCTTGGTGCCCGTATCGATCTCCTCGAGTGGGATCTCGACGACCTTCTCCAAATCGCGTGGCTGCGCCGAGTGGATCGTGTCGAAGTCCGTCTCCTGGAATCCACCCTGTCCTCCGCGCATGTTGCTGAAGAGGTTCTCAAAGATGGATTCAAAGCCGCCGGGCACGCCGCCCGTGGTGGTGTAGTACTGATATTCGCCGCCATCGGGCACGCCGCCGGTGAAGTTCTGGGCGTTCTCCCAATTGGAGCCGTATTGGTCGTAGAGCTTGCGCTTCTCGGCATCGCCAAGCACGTCGTACGCTTCGCTGATCTCTTTGAACTTGGCTTCGGCGGTCTTATCGTTGGGATTGACGTCCGGATGCAGCTTGCGAGCAAGCTTTCGGTAAGCCTGCTTGATGTCTTTCTCCTCGGCCTTGCGGCTTACTCCGAGTAGCTGGTAATAGTCCTTAGCCATAGCAGCGTGCCACTCAATCCTATGAGTGTATTACGCTCAAGTGCCAATCAAAGTTTCGCTCTTGGGATCTGGGCATACAATGAAGTCACCGCCGTGACACGCCCCACTTTGAGAAAGAACGCCTCTTGGTTGGTTGTGTTGGTCCCTCTTCTCGCGATCGTGGGCCTGATTTGGAAGGCCCAAGACAAGCCCAGGAAGCCGAGCATCTCCTTCTTTCGGGCCGTCGCGTTGAAGGACGCCAAGGCCGTCCAATGGTATATCGCCGCGGATACACCCATCAACGGCCTCGCGCCGGGAGGACACACTGCGCTCTTCACCGCTGCGGGCAGTAACAGTCCTGAGATCGTCAAGCTCTTGCTCGACGCCGGCGCATCGCCCAACGCTGAGCAGCGCGGCAAGCAGACGCCGTTGATGAACGCCGCTCTCGCGGGCGATTTCCAAACGTTCAATGACCTCGTCGCACACGGTGCGGAGTTGAACGTGGTATCCGCGGACGGCGGTACGCCTTTGCATTCGGCCGCCGCCGGAGGCAATCCGCAGATCGTTGAATTTCTCCTGGACAAGGGCCTGAACATCGAAGCGCGCCGCAAGGTCGACGGAGCGACTCCCATTTGCGATGCGGCGAGCGGCGGCCATGCGGCGTGTATCGAGCTGCTGGCCAAGCGTGGAGCGGGGATCGACGCGAGAGGCTATAACGACCGCACTCCGCTCAGCCTTACGATCGTCACCCAACATCCCGAAGTAGCAAAGAGGCTGATCGAGCTTGGCGCGAATCCGAATCTCCCTGATAAGGATGGGATAAAGCCCATCAACTTTGCCTTCATCCGGCGTGAGTACGACATCGCCCGCCTACTCATTCCAAAGACGAAAGACCTGAACAGCTTTGGCCGCGCGGGCTACAACGTCGTCCAGCAGGCTGTCAATTATAATGCGCCGGTCGCTCTGGTCAAGGAGCTATTGGATAGGGGCTGCAGCCCGGACCAGAAGACGTCCGGTTTCTGGCCGCTGGCCATCGCTATGCAGCGCGGAGACACGGAGATGGTCGAGCTGCTGAAGAAGGCTGGAGCGCACGAAGGGAAAGCGTTAAGCATTAAGCGTTGAGCGTTGAGCCCTACGCCTCAGTTGCCACATCCGGACGAGCTGCTGTGAGGGCTCACCGTCCTGCCGCTCCACACTTAACGCTCAACGCTCAACGCTTCTGCCCCTAGTGCTCCGCCTCATGCGCCGCGCGTTGCTTGGCGTATTCCGCGATCAGCTTCTGCTGCTCCGGATGCGGGAGCTCCTCGTACTTGGCGATCTGCTGTCGGAAGCGGCCCCGCCCCTTCGTAATCGAGCGAAGATCGAGCGCGTAGCGCATCATCGTCGCCATCGGAACGACCGCGCGAACGCGGGTCTTGCCCGGCGTAAGCGGCTCCATGCCTTGCATGTGGCCACGGCGACCGTTAAGGTCTCCCACAACGTCGCCTACTGCTTCATCAGGCACGTCCACTTCCACTTGCAGCACGGGCTCCAAGATCGTCGCGCCGGCCTTCTCCGCGGCGGCTCGCAATGCGATCGCGCCTGCCATCTTGAAGGCCTGCTCGCTCGAGTCCACGTCGTGATAGCTGCCGTCGTAGACGGTTGTCCTGATGTCGACGACGGGGAAGCCCGCGACCAACCCGTGCTCCATCGCCTCCCGGATGCCTTTCTCCACTGCGGGGATGAAGTTCTTGGGAATGGCGCCGCCAACGACCTTGTTCTCAAACGAGAAGCCGGTGCCGCGGTCGAGAGGCGCAAGCTCGATCCAGCAATCCCCGAACTGGCCCTTGCCGCCAGTCTGCCGCTTGTGCCTGCCCTGCGCCTTGGCAGCAACCCGGACGGTCTCCTTGTAAGGCACTCGCGCGTCTTCGATCTCCACGCTCACGCCGAACTTGGATTTCAGCTTCTCGATCACCACGTCCAGGTGGATGTCGCCCATGCCTTCGAGGATCTCCTGGTGGGTGACGGGGTCTCGTTGCGCGCGGAACGTGGGATCCTCATCCTGCAAACGCGTAAGGGCGGGACCGAGCTTGTCCTCGTCCGCCTTGGTTACCGGATGGATCGCGATGCGGTAAATGGGTTCAGGCAGAGCGATGCCGTCGAGCTGGATGCGATCCTTTGCCGACGTCAGTGTGTCGCCGGTATGCACGTCCATCAGCTTTGCCACCGCGCAGATGTCTCCGGCACCCACCTCGGTCGTCGTCTCTTGGCCCTTGCCGTGCGGAAGGAACAGGTTGTGCAGCCGCTCATCCTTCTCGCGGTTGCTGTTCCAGACGTGCATATCCGCCGTGAGCTTGCCGCTTAGCACGCGCACGTAGTTGATCTTTCCGACGAACGGGTCGGCCGTCGTCTTGAAGACGAATGCCGCGAGAGGTCCGGCGGGGTCCGGCGTAAGGGGCTTGCCGTCGAGCTGCTTGGGCATATCGACGGGGGAGGGAAGCTCGCCAACGATGTGGTCCAGCAGATTTGCGACGCCGATGCCACTCATCGCCGAGCCCACGAGCACCGGCACGACCTTGCCGGAATCGATGCCGAGAAGGAGACCGTGCTGGATCTCTTCCTCCGTGAGCTGCTGGCCTTCGAGATACTTCATGGCCAGGTCGTCGTCGCCCTCCGCGGCGGCATCCATCATCTTCTCGCGCCGCTCGGCCGCCTCTTCCGCGTAGCCGGTGGGGATGTCTTCGATCTCTTGACCCCGGTCCTTGCCCTTGTACACCTTCATGTTCAGGACATCGAGCACGCCGCTGAACGCTGCCTGATGGCCGATTGGGATCTGCACGCCGACGATGCGTCTTCCGTAGCGCTCGTGCAGAGTGTTCATGAGGCCGGTGAAGTCTGAGTTGTCTCGCTCTAGCTTGTTGACGAAGATGCACTTTGCGAGGCCGTGCTCCTCAGCCACTTCCCAGGCGAGCTCGAAACCGACGTCGAGGTCCGCTTTTGCCTCCGTAACGATAACCATCGCTTCGACCACGCGCGCGACGGCGTGCAGGTCGCCTATGAAATCGGGAAAGCCGGGCGTGTCGATCAGATTGATCTTGTTGCCATGCCATTCGAGGGGCATGACGCTCGCGTTGAGGGAAATCTTTCGGCGGATCTCCAGGGGGTCAAAGTCGCTCTGCGTGTTTCCGCCATCCACGCTGCCTACTCGTTCGACGGCTCCGGCGGTGTAGAGCAGATGCTCGACGAGCATCGTTTTGCCCGACCCGCCGTGGCCTACAATGGCGACGTTACGAATCTTGTCGGCTGTATATTGCTTCAAACCTGACCTCCCTCCCTTTTAGGAAGCGGCCGCCGCGTTTGGGATGACGCCTTTGAGCGGCCCGATTCCTACTATATACAACCTGCCAGCGGTTTTGGGAATTTTGGAATTTGAATTTGGACTTTGGAGAGGCAGGGTCTGTCGGCTGTCGGCCTGATAGCCCGAGAGCCTGAAAGCCTGAGAGCCTGAGAGCCCAACACACCCGCATGCGGCGTTATACTCAAGTACTGCCATTTTGGGAGAGGGGTTTCACATGCACATTTCACGAAGAACGTTCCTCGTAGGCGCCGCGGCCACACCATTCAGCGCTTGGCTCAGCAAGTTCGGGAGCAGGAGACCCGCTCAATTCGTGCGCTACAACATCATGTCCACGGAAGGGCAGAAGATGTGCGGGATCTACAAGAGGGCCGTCGACAAGATGATGACGAGCCCGGAGAACAGCCCGCTTTCATGGGTGTTTCAGTGGTACACGCACGCCGTGCGATCGGATCGCTCCAAGTCCGATGAGCTCGACCGCATCTTCGCTTCTGGTGGCAATCGAGATCTCGCGGATGCCATGTGGAGCACGTGCCAGTCCCATCGCGGCGGGCAGGACCAGAGGCTGTTCCTTCCGTGGCACCGCATGTACGTGATGTACTTCGAAGACCTGGTGCGAGAGGTCTCCGGCAATGCCGACTTCGCGCTGCCCTATTGGCACTATTCGAGCGTGGTTTTGAAGTCTGGCCCGATCATCCCGGAGCCCTTCCTCGATCCCGGCGACGCAACCAACGCGCTCTGGAGGCCCGATCGCAATCCGGGGCCGAACGGAGGCAAGCCGATCGACGAAAACGATCCCGACGCTCTTAACATGGATGTCCTGAAGCAGCTCTTCTACGAGCGCAGAGCTCCCGTCGACGGCTTCTGCCGGAATCTCGACTTCAACCTTCACGGCAACGTCCACACTCTGACCGGGAACTCGAAAGGCATGGGCCAGGTGCCGTGGGCGGCCAACGATCCGATCTTCTGGATGCACCACTGCAACATCGACCGGCTGTGGGCGAGCTGGAATGCGGCGGGCCGAACGAATCCAACCGAGCAGGCATTTCTCGACACCGAGTTCACGTTTGCGGATAAGAACGGCAAAGAGCTCAAAGCTGCCGTCAAGGACGTGCTGGACATGAGCACGCTGAACTACACCTACGACAATCTCGAATCGGTTCCAGCGCCCCCAAAGCCCCCGAAAAGAGCAGACGTCATCTTGCCGACTCAGACGCGCGTGGCTTCCGAGGCGGGCATCGTGCTGGGCAAGGATCCCGTGCGTGTGACGCTCAAG
>JAXDKF010000004.1:0-8918 GCA_034667265.1 Fimbriimonadaceae bacterium | reverse complement strand
GGTTGCAGACGTAACGGAAGGCTGTACGATGGTGTCCCTCGTCGGCCACGAGTACATGCAGCAGCCGGGAGTGTTTCTTGGAGTGCTGAAAGAGCTTGCGGCTACACAGGTCAATGTGTTGCAGACCTCTGACAGCGATTACTCGCTGAGCGTTCTCGTGCCGGAGAGTGACACGGTGCGGGCGGTGCAAGCGCTGCACGATCGGTTCGGCCTTGCACAGGCGGTGTGATCGCCCGCGAGTAATCTCCTGTCGTGTTCGAGTTGCCCCATGATCGGCCGGCGTTGATGGGCATTCTCAACGTGACGCCTGACAGCTTCAGCGACGGCGGCGTGCATTTCGATCCACAGATCGCGATAGACGCCGCTATCCGCATGATGGAGGAAGGCGCGGACCTCATCGACGTCGGCGGGGAATCCACTCGCCCTGGGTCTGAGGGCGTATCGACTGAAGAAGAGCTCCGAAGGGTCATGCCCGTGGTCAAGGCACTTGCGGCCAAAGGCATTCCCGTTTCCATCGATACAGCCAAAGCATCGGTTGCTCGAGAGGCCCTTGCGGCGGGTGCGGTGGTGGTGAACGATGTGACGGCCTTTAGCGATCCCGCCATGGCCACCCTCTGCGCTAAGACCGGCGCCGCCGTTTGCCTCATGCACATGAAGGGGACACCGAGGACCATGCAGGTCGATCCGTGGTACGAGGACGTGGTGGAGGAGGTCCGCGCGTTTCTTGTCGCCAAAGCAATTTGTGCAGAGCAAGCGGGCATCGCACCCCAGAACATCTGGATCGATCCCGGCATAGGTTTCGGCAAAACTGTGGGGCACAACCTGACCCTTCTGAGAAATCTCGAGCGCCTGGAGGACACGGGTTACCCGGTTCTCATTGGAACCAGCCGCAAGTCCTTCATCGGCAAGATTCTTGGCGCTCCCGAAGCTCCCTTGGCAGCGGACCAGCGCCTTGAGGGGACGCTGGCCACTCAGATGTGGGCACAGATCAACGGAGCACGAATTATCCGGGCGCACGACGTGCCGCAATCAAAGCGGGCAATCAAGATGATCCAGGTTTTAGCGGCTCGGAGTTGACCGCAAAGCGGGAGCGTTCTTAATAAGCGATCCAAGATCGAGGATAAAGCCGCCGCCCGCTCCACCTCCGCTGCTCACGCTCGGCAGTTTTCCATCCCACTTCTCGATCCATTCCCGCGCGATAACCAGCGAGCCGCCTTGCACTTGCAGAGCTGCCGCGTTGAGCTTGGCCGCCTCGGAAACGCCTTGCGCTTTCGCGATCGCAGTCTGCTTCTCGAGCTGCGCCTGCTGCAGGACGTACTTCTGCTTTTCCGCTTCCTGCTGAGCCACCTGTTTGCGCTCGATCGCCTTGTTGAAGTCTTCAGAGAAATCGAAGTTCGTGATGGACAATCCTTGAGGATCGACGATGATGTCGTAGCTCTTCAGACGCCCGGTGATCTCTTGCTCCACTTCCGACTTGACCTGGGCGCGTCGGCGAATCAACTCTTCCGCCGTATATCTCGTGGTGACGACCTTCACCGATTCCTGAACGGTCGGATCGATAATCCTGGCCGTGTACTCGGTGCCTACGGTCTGATAGAGGTGCGGCACCCTCGCAGGGTCTACCCGAAAATTAAGAGCCAAATCGGTTGTGACGATTTGAAGGTCGCTGGATGCGGCGGTCGCGCGAGCCGCTTCTTTTTGGGTGCGTACTTCCATCAGCACCGTGGAATTGACCCCGGGGGTGATGAAGTTGATTCCCTCGCCGAGGACTCCCTGAACCGCTCCAAAACGCAACAGGACCCCTCGGTACCCGGCGGGGACGATGACTACGCTGGCCCAAACGCAACCGGCGATGATCATGAGAACGCCCAAGATCCGCGCCGACCAGGCAAACCCGCCTAGGTGAGGCTGGTTCGGCATCTGCTTGCCCATCCCCGCGATTAGAAACGAAACGATGAAGACGATAAAACCAATAACAACCAGACCCATTTGCTTCCAAGCCTCTTAGTCGATCAGCGACCAATGAAAGTACGAGTGAGGGCCGTGCAAGGGTGTGGATGTTCGCGGATGCAAGATGCAGGATTCAAGATGCGGGGGTGCATGATTCAGGATTCAGGATTCGGGATTCGGGATGCAGGATGCAGGATGCAGGATGCAGGATGCAGGATGCAGGATGCAACCACGTTGTGCATGGTTGTGTCGCTGTGGTTACATTCGATTCCGCAACACCGCAACACCGCAATACCGTAAGACCTTAACACCGCAAGTTCTCAGACCTTCACCTGCTTCCAAGCCCCGCGCTTGAATAGCCAGATACCGAGCACGCCGGCCAGACCCTGAGTGAGTGCCATGGCGATCCAGGCGCCGGTTGCCCCCATCGCAAGCGTGATTGCGAGAATCCAGGCGAGGGGCACGCGGACGCCCCAGAGAGAAACGATGGAGATCCACATCGGGCGGACTGTATCGCCGGCGCCCTGCATCGCGCCGCTCATCACCATGGAGTAGCCGAACAGCACTTCGGTGGTGCACATGAAGCGGATCATGACGGTCATCTCTTGGGCGATCTGCGGATCGCTCTTGATGAGCGTTCCGGCGATCTGCGGCGCGAAAGCAAAGATCGGTATGCAAAGGGCAAGGATGACTCCGGCGGAGTGATGGGCCGCGGTCCAAGCGAGTCGCTCAGCTCGATCTGGCCGGCGCATTCCCAGGCTCTGGCCGACAAGCGTCGCGGCGGCCATAGAGAGACCCATGCCCGGCATGAACATGATGCTTTCGATCGCGAAGCCGCCCCGCACCGCCGCGAGCGCCTGCGACGCGTCGGGGACTCTGGCGAGCACAAGCATAAACACAAATAGAGAACCTGTCCGGACCAGGCCCATGACGGCCGCAGGTGTCGCGATCCGTAAGATCCTCTCGATCCACTCCATCCTGGGCCTTGCAAGGCGCCAAAGCGAGCCGAAGACGGTCCTCTTGCTGTAAGCCATGTAGACCAGCGCGGAAAGCCAGGCACTGATGGCAAACGCGGCCGCCGCGCCTAAGAGACCTAAGCCGGCTCCCGGAATCGTCACGCCGAACGACAGATGGCGTGGCGGGAAGATGAGGATGTAGTTGAGAGCGATGTGCAGGAGGATCTGAACCCCGGAGATGGTCATCGGGCTCTTCGTATCCCCGACACCTCGGAGCGCCCCCGCGAACGCCTGAATGATGTGCAGTGCGGGCAGGCTTAGGCTGTAGATCGTGAGGTAGGAGGCGAGCAGCCGGCGCGCTTCCTCGTTATGGGCGGGAATGATGACATTGGGAATCACCAACGCGAGGAGCGCGCAAACACCGGCTAAGAGAAATCCGCTGAGGATAGAAAGGCTTAGGCACTGGCGGTTCGCCTGCTTTACCTGCGCGTGATCCTCGGCGCCGTAGGCCCTGCTTACCAGCGCGGTCGCGGAGATGCTGAGCGCAAAGGCGACTTGGAACAGCAGAAAGACAACAGGGAGGGAGGCGCCGTGCGCAGTCATCGCGGCGGGGTGCAGGCGTCCGACGAAACCCGTATCGAGCAGATTATTGACGACCTGTAGGGAGTAGAGCGCGACGACCGGCCACGCGAGAGTCCAGACGATCTTCGTCGGATTCTCGTGAACGATCTCCTCTTGCAATGCCTCCGGAACAGCCGCCATGGGGGAAGGGAAGAGGGTACCTACAGGAAGAGGTGTTACGGTATTGCGGTGTTACGGTATTGGGCACCGGAGCGGACTCGTGATCGCCGTAGGGTGAGTGGCCGCGAGTGGCTGCAGCTTAATCGCCGTAATACCGTAACACCGTAACACCGTAACACCGCAACCCTCAAACCTCGTCCGTAAATGGCCATATCGGCAGCATGCGCGCGACCGGCTTATCGGCCCGATATCCGAGCTCGTACTCTGCCTGGACCAGCGTATGGATCTCGCGCGTGCCTTCGTAGATGATGCTGCCCCGCGAGTTGCGGAAGTGCCGCTCGACCGGGAACTCATCCGAGTAGCCGTAAGCTCCGTGGATCTCGATCGCGTCGTCGGCGGCCTTAAACGCGTTGTTGCAATTGGTCCACTTTGCCAAGGACACTTCCTTGGTGTGGCGGAGGCCCTGGTTTTTCATCCAGCCGACCTTGTAGTACAGCAGCCGACCGATCTCGCGGCCCTGCACCATGCCCGCGATCATCTGCTGGACGAGCTGCTTGCGGGCGATCTCCTCTCCGCCGACGACGCGAGACTTGGCGTACGGCGTGCAGGCGTCGAGACACGCTTGAATGATGCCGACCGCGCCGGCGGCGACCGTGTATCGGCCATGGTCCAGCGCCGACATCGCAACCTTGAATCCGTCTCCCTCTTCTCCAACGCGATTCTCCTCGGGGATGCGCATGTCCGAGAAGAAGATCTGGCCCGTATCGCCGGCCCGCACGCCGAGCTTGCCGTGCAGCGCCTTGGATGAGAAGCCGGGCGTGTTGCGGTCGACGATGAACGCGCTCAGGCCCTGCGCTTTGACCTTCGCCTCGGGATTGGTGAGCGCGATGACCAAGAACTGGTCGGCGAAGTTGGCCAGCGAGATCCAGGTCTTCTCTCCGTTCAGGATGTAAGAGGCGCCGTCCTTCACAGCTCGGGTGCGGATGTTGACGGCGTCTGAGCCCGCGTTCGGCTCAGTGAGCCCGAAAGCCCCGACCTTCTTGCCCTTGGCGAGGTCAGGGAGCCATCGTTGCTTCTGCTCCGGGGACGCCCATTGCAGCAGGGTGAGGCAGTGGAGTCCGCTGTGCACGCTCATCACCACACGCACCGAGCTGTCCGCCCGCTCGAGCTCCTCGCAGACCAGCCCGAGCGAGATGTAATCCGTATCCTGGCCGCAGTACTTGGCGGGCAGCGAGACACCCAGGATTCCCGCATCGGCCATCTTGTCGAGCACGGCTCGATCCGATCGTTGCTCCCGGTCGCGCTGGGCAATGTCGGGCAGGATCTGCTGCTGGGCGAACTTTTGAGCCATCTCACGAACGAGTTCGTGCTCCTGGCTGAGGGCAAAGTGCATAAGGATCGATTTTACTTCGGGGCGGCGGCGGTCTCCCCGTTGGAACCTAGGCGAGCCAGTCCCGCGTACATGCATCGGTTACCCGGTACCCTTATGCATCCGGGGCCTTCTTTACGATTCAGATGAGATCTCTAGCACTTGTTTTGGCTTTATTGCCACTCGTCGTTTTCGCTCAGGAACCAGCTAAACCGGAGGCTAAGCCCGCCGCGCCTCCCGTTCCCGCGCCACTACCGCCGGACCTCACGAGCAGCATCTCCAACCTGATCCCGCGCAACGTCGGACCCACGACGATGGGCGGGCGCATCGCGGATATCGCTGTGTACGAAAAGGAACCGCGCATCTATTACGTGGCCTCCGCATCCGGTGGAGTCTGGAAGACCGAGAACGACGGCGTCACCTTCACGCCTCAATTCACCAAGCAGAACATCTCTTCGCTTGGCGCGATCTCGGTCAGCCAGAAGAACCCGGAGGTGGTGTGGCTCGGAACGGGCGAGCCCAGCAGCCGCAACTCGGTTGGTTGGGGCAACGGCGTCTACAAGTCCACCGATGGCGGCAAGACCTGGCAGAACGTTGGTCTGAAGGACACGCGCTACATCTCCCGGATCATCATCGATCCCAAGGACAATAACATCGTTTATGTTGCCGCCCTAGGCAACCTGTGGGGCTACAGCGAGGACCGCGGCCTTTACAAAACCACCGACGCAGGCAAGACCTGGAAGAAGGTTCTTTACGTCGATGAGAAGACGGGGATCGGCGATCTGGTCATGGATCCCTCGAACCGGAACGTGCTAGTCGCCGCGTCATGGCAGCGCCAGCGAAAGGCATGGGACTTTCTCAACGGCGGGCCCGGTGGCGGCATGTGGAAATCCACGGATGCCGGCCGCACGTGGCGGAAGATCACGAAGGGACTTCCCCCCGGAC
The DNA here is from genome assembly GCA_034667265.1 of Fimbriimonadaceae bacterium. GTDB lineage: Bacteria > Armatimonadota > Fimbriimonadia > Fimbriimonadales > Fimbriimonadaceae > JANYLD01. The sequence continues at coordinate 2,957 of JAXDKF010000004.1, read as the reverse complement.
CTTTCGGGAGAATCGGCCTGAGCTTCTTCAAGAAGGACCCCAACGTCATGGTCGCCACGGTCGAGTACCGCACGCCTGCCGGACCGGACAACAAATCGGAAAACGAAGAAGAGCTCGAGACAAGCGTCCCCGGCTTTGACGGCGATCGCGACATCTTCCAAGCCCAGCAAGACCAAAAGAAGCAGGAGCCGCCACAGACGAAGCCGCCTATCGAGCCGGCAATGCAGAACAAGGGCGATCAAGCGAAGGAAGACACTGCCGCGGCCAAGAAGAAGGAAGAAGAGCAGGCCAAGAAGAAGATCAAGGTGGAGCCCGAGCTGCCGCGCGGTGGCGTCTACATCAGCCGAAACAAGGGCGAAAGCTGGATCTACACCAACTCCCTCAATCCCCGGCCGTTCTACTTCAGCATCCCGCGCTACGACCCGAACGACATTAATCGCATTTACGTGCCGGGCGTTTCTTTCCACTACTCGGAAGATCAGGGCAAGACCTTCCGAGTCATGCACGAGACCGTGCACGTCGACCACCACGCGCTATGGATCGATCCGAAAGACTCCAACCACTTCATGGTCGGCCAGGACGGCGGCGTGGGCGTCACCTATGATCGCGGCAAGACCTGGAGGATGCACAACAACCTTCCGGTCGGCCAGTACTACATTGCGACCTACGATATGCGCAAGCCCTAGTGGGTGTACGGCGGCCTTCAGGACAACGGCACGTGGGCGACGCCTACGCAAACGCGCCACCTTGGCGTGATGTTTCAGGATTCCTACTTGCTGAGTGGCGGCGATGGATTCTATGCGCAAGTCGATCCTACCGATTGGCGCATCGTCTACTCCGAAAGCCAGGGTGGAGCGCTTGTCCGCTCGAACCAGCAGACGGGCCAACAAAAGTACATCCAACCGCGGGCGAGCACGGTTCCTGGCGAGCCGAAGGGAACTCTCTATCGCTTCAACTGGAACACGCCGTTCCAGCTTTCGCCTTTCAATGCGCGCACGATCTACATGGGGGGCAACAAGCTGTTCCGATCCACAGATCAAGGCGACCATTGGCAGGCTGTGAGCCCCGATCTAACGACCAACGATCCGGAGAAGCTCAAGCCGGGCAAGTCCTCGCCGACTCCGGACATCGACTCGGGCGCGGAGCGTCACTGCACAATCGTTAGCCTTTGCGAGTCGCCGATGAAAGCGGGCCTGATCTGGGTCGGCACAGACGATGGCCAGATCCAACTCACGCAGGATGGCGGCCAGACCTGGACCAACGTCACGGCTAACATTGCGGATCTGCCGAAGAACTTGTGGGTGTCACGTGTCCTTGCTTCTAAATTCGCTGAGGGACGCGCTTACATCACGGTCGACGGCCACCGGTCGAACGACTTCCGACCCTATACATACGTGACCGAGGATTACGGAAAGACTTGGACTAGCCTTGCCAACGGCCTGCCGGCAGAGGACTCTCTGTACGTCATCCAGGAGGGCGTCAAGAATCAGGATTTGCTGTTCGTCGGCTCGGAGACTTCCATCCTCGTCAGCCTAGACCGAGGCAAGACTTGGACCAAATACGATAACGCAGACTTCCCGACAACCCCAGTCTACGATCTGGAAATTCATCCCCGAGACCTGGACTTGATCGTAGCTACTCACGGCCGGTCTATCTGGACGATCAACGTGAGCGGGCTGGAACAGCTCACCGCGGACAGCCTGAAAGGGGACGCGGCGGTGTATCAGCCGAGAGACGTTCTCTTGCTCGGCCGAACGGACGAGGGCTACTGGACAGGCGATCAGATCTGGCTCGCTAACAACACTCAACCCGGGACAGAGATCCCCTTCTTCATCAAGACCGAGCTGAGGGACGAGGCCACCATCACGATCTCCGACATCACCGGAAAGACCACCGACGAGTACAAAGTTGGAAAGGGCGCCGGGATGCGGATCTACAAGTGGAACGGCAACATCCGCGGCCGCCGCGCCCAACCCGGGGACTATCGCGTGACGCTGAAGGCGGGGGGCAAGGAATACATCACCTCCGTGCACGTCGAGGATGTGTCCGCGACGATGAATGAGTAGGGAAGCGTTGAGCGTTGAGCGTTAAGGGTTGAGGAAAAACCAAGGGGCAACTCTTGCTAGCCTCCAGACACCTATAGTTCGTATGCGCCAGGTCCGCGTAGGGTGGCGTCTGGAGGCAGCGAAGGCTCCACTTCTCAATGCTCAACGCTCAAGGCTTAACGCTCTCAAGCACTCGCCGGCACGGGCACAGGCGGGGCTCCCTTCTCCCGATGAGCCTGGCTCCCGTGCAGATGCGCGTACGTGCAGGTCAGCTCGATTCCAAAGAAGTAGATCTGGGCCGAGTAGTAGATCCACAGAAGGATAACTACCAGCGAACCGGCGCTCCCGTACGCGGCTGAGACCGTCGAGTATGAGAAGTACAGGCTCAGCAAAAACTTGCTGATCGCAAAACCAACCGCCGTGATGATCGCACCGATCCACACGTCGCCCCACGCCACCATGCCTTTCGGGATCGCTCGAAAGGAAAGGGCGAAGACGAACGTGAGAAACACGATGGAGACCAGGATGCTGATGAATTGCCAGCCCTGAAATCCCGCCGTATGCGCTTCCATCCAGCCCAGCCAGGAATCGATGGCGAGCCACACCACGAAGACCGCCGCAAACACGATGTACATCGCTACCGCGATGATCTTCCCAAGCAGAAATCCCTTCAGACCCGCACGCTTAACATCAGCCTTCCATATGAAATTGATGGCCTCGGAGAGCTGCTCGAAGAGATTGCTTGCACCGTACACCGCGATACCGAGCGAAAGAATAGATGCAACTGCGCTAGCGCCGGGTTGAGCGGACGTCTGGATGACCTGCTCGATAAACTGCGCCGCTGGCTTGCCCAGATAGTTCTGCATCGCGTGGACGACTTGCATGCCCCCTTGGGTCTTGCCTAGCATTCGG
>JAXDKF010000003.1:0-7652 GCA_034667265.1 Fimbriimonadaceae bacterium | reverse complement strand
GCGCCAGCGCAGGCAACCAAAGCACAAGGCGCTCGTACAAAAAAATGACAGTGCACGCGATATTGATCACCATCGCTAACCAGTTCTTGAGCGAGTTCAACTCATGGACCGTGCCCTCGACGGTGAGCGCCATGGTCGCAAGCATCATGATCCCCATGCCCGCGCCGAAGTAACCACCGTAAATCGCAACGAGGAATTGAAGAACAACACCGGTCCAGCGTGGCAACTTTCCGTGTTCAGAGCTCACCCATTTCTTGATCTTGGGTTGAAAGGCGAGGATCACGGTTGCGAGCAGGATGAGAACAGGAACGATCTGATCGAAGGTCCGTTGCTTTGTGTAAATCAACAACAAGGCTCCAAGCGTTGATCCGAGCAGCGTGGGAAGCACAAGGAGCTTGAGCTGCTTTGCAGTCTGCTTGAAGACATTCAGAAAACCCACCGCACCTGACAGCGATCCGGGCCAGAGGCCGACAGAATTCGTCGCGTTGGCGATCCTGGACGGGATCGCAAACGGGATGGTGAGCACAGGAAAGGAAACAAGCGTGCCGCCTCCGGCGACCGCATTGATAGCCGCCGCGACAGCTCCTACAAGAACGAGGAGCGCGAATCCGAGCGGATCGTTGGCCGTAAAGTGCAAGGCTTAGAGGTTATCCAATAGGCTCGACATCTCGATTGCGGCGAGTGCGGCTTCTCGACCTTTGTTGCCGTGCTTCATGCCCGCGCGCTCGAGCGCCTGCTCCATTGTGTCGGGCGTAAGCACGCCCCAGGCGATGGGAACTCCAAACTCTTTCTGCAGGGCCATGAGAGCGGAGCTCACGTCAGCGCCGAGCAGCTTGGCGTGCGTGGTCTGTCCCTGTAAAATGCATCCCAGCGCGATCACCCCATTGGGGCGATTGTTCTTCCTGGTGATCAGCGCTCGTATCGCAACGGGAAGCTCCCACGTGCCGGGGACCTGAATAACCTCGACGTTAGGATCTCCATGGGCGCGGAGCTCATCGAGGGCGCCCTCCAGGAGCTGTTTGGTAACCAGCTCGTTCCAGCGGCTCACGACGATCGCGAAGCGCTTTCCAGCAGCATCCATGCGGCCTCGAACGGGGTCCATCTAGCTTAAGTATGGCTGTTTGGCCTCGCCGGCCTAACCTTGGGTCTTCTGCTGCTGCTTGTCCGGCTCTTCCACTTTGGGTGCGGTTTGGCCTGCCAGTTTGAAGCTGTCGCCAAGCGAAAGCGGCGTCTTTTCAGTCTGGGCAGTCTGGGGCGCCTGTACCGGCTGCTTGTTGGGGACCATTTGGCCGATTGCCTGGATCGCGCCCATCACTTCGACAGGCACCGCCATGATCACCGTATTGGCTTGGGAGCCGCCCAAGGAGTCCAAGGTCTGAAGCGTGCGAAGCTGGAGCGCGCCGGGCGCGGTGGCCATGACCAGCGCGGCGGCAGCGAGGTTCTCGGCGGCCATGCGGTCGCCCTCGGACTTGGTGATGTTGGCGCGCTTCTCTCTTTCGGCGGCAGCTTGCCTGGCCATCACACGCTTCAGGTCTTCCGGCAGGATGATGTCCTGGATGCGGATGGCCGCGACGTCCAATCCCCAGCCCTCGATCTCCGCGTCGACCATCTGCTCGATGCGGTGGCCGACCGACTCGCGATCGGCGAGGATCTCATCGAGCGTCACGCTGCCAATTACATCCCGCAAGGCGGTCTGCGCGTATTGCCGGATCGCGTGCACATAGTTTTGTATCCGAATGATCGCGTCGGCCGGCTCAGAGACACGAAGGAAAATGACTGCGTCCGTAGTAACCGGCACGTTGTCCTTAGTGATCGCCTGCTGTGAAGGGATATCGATGGTTTGGATGCGGGTGTCCACCAGCTTGACGCTATCGATCATCGGCATGACCGTGAACACGCCCGGGCCTCGCACTGCCTTGAATTTGCCGAGCCGGAACACCAGCGCTTTTTCCCATTGGGTCGCCATGCGGAACATGGAAGCAACCATCCCCGCAACAAAGAGAGCGACGAGGTACGCCGCGATCGAACTCGGAACGGCGCCTGTCGGTTGGAGCAAAGCGAAGCTAGCAATGGCGAGAAGGGCAAAGATGATCAACGGCAGTGGATTGCGCATAGTGTTCCACTACTGATTATCCGCTAGTTAATGCTTGCAACCGCAGTCTCGATCTGTTTTGCGAGTGCCTCAGGCTTTGTGCGGTCGAATCCGTACCAGAGGTTCAGGATCTTTCCCTTTCCGTCAACCAGATAGAAAAGCGGGGTTAGCGGCGCTCTCACGAGGTTGTACATTTCACCTTTAGGGTCGTAGTAGGTCGGCATCGGCGCCGTTTGAATGTCTTTGCCTTTGACGTCCACATTGAAGACCAATACCTGTGCGTTCTTAATCGCCTTAAGCATAGGGATGGACGCGAGCCCTGGCGGGCAATCCGGCGAAAGCACGGCTATCACCGCGGGCTTGCCGGACATTGACTGGAGGATGTCTACCGGCTCGTTCGAGCCCGTCTTGGCCAACAGACCCATCGGCAGTTGCTCTCCGATCTGCCAAGCCGGCGGAAACCTTGCGGTTGTTACGGAGCGGTAGCCGAGTGGCGCGGCGAGAGCAAACGCCGAGTCTGCTACCGCCTCGTTGACTTTGTATTCGCTGAAGGTGAAGTCGGTTTTTACCGCGGGATCGCCAGAAACGATCGCATACGTTGTGATCCGTCCTGCGTCGTCGATCCCACTCGCGGGAGGTCGATTCTCCTTCGAAGTAAAGATCTCAGGAAAGAGTGCAGTAACCCATGACGAAGCTGTGGCTTGGGGACAGGGCAGCCCTTGCCTGACGGGATACTCGTCGTAGGTTTTTGTCGATCTGTCGACTTCCACGGCGTGGCCATCGACAACCGAATACGTGTAGTCTTCCGTTCCCCACTTCACTTCGAACCGTAGTTTGTCGGGCCGGACGATGGTGAGATCGGCGTGCCCCGGTGCGTCCACACCTTGCCGCCGGAATTCTATGTGGACCGACAAGGTCTGGGCTGCATTCAAGTACTCCACAAATCGGTCGTAGGCGTCGGGAGACTGTTGGGGGCTGGCAGCGACGGCCAAGCCTGCGAGAAGGGGGCTCATGCTTTCAGTTAGACGCTCCCTTGCGGGAATGTTCACCCTAGACCTTGAAAGGGCAAGGGCTCCTGCTCATGGCTGAGCACCTCTTTGACATACGCGTAGCACAGGAATTCGACTTGTTCGATGGCCTTCGATGCATCGACAATTCTCCACCGCGCAGGATCTCTCCGGGCCTCGGTGAGGAACCCTTCTCTCACGCGCCGGTGGAACATGATCGGCTCAGCGTCGAGGCGATCTTTCGAGGTGAGGCGCTTCAATCCGATCTCCGGATCGAGGTCCAAAAGCAGTGTGAGATTCGGAGTGAGCCCATCGGTTGCAAACGTGTTCAGCTCGCGAATGCCGACCACATCCAGGCCGCGGGCGTGTGCTTGATAGACGACTGTCGAGTCCGCGTAGCGGTCGCACAAGACCACGTCATTTCGATCCAAAGCGGGGCGGACCACTGTCGCGACATGGTTGGCGCGATCGGCGAGGAAAAGGAAGAGCTCGCATCGAGAATCGATCGATTCTGAGTAGAGAAGGACCTCGCGGATCTTTGCGCCCACCGAGCCGGAGCCGGGCTCCCGCGTGGTCACCACATCCCGGCCTTCCGCGCGAAGCCGCTCTCCGATCCGCTCCATGATCGTGGACTTACCGCCGCCTTCTGGGCCCTCGAAGGTGATGAACACGGTGCGATGTTACAACACGGATTACAGCTACCAATGCGAGGCTGCCTACCGCTATCGCCCGCAACCTCGCGCCTCTGCGTGAAATCCGAATCCTGATCGCCTGACCGCCCATCGCCCCTCACCCAAGTGCTGGGTTGCATAATCCCACGCAGGCGTAGAACAAGTTGCGCTTGTTTGCGCTCACGAAATCCATGACCCCAATCGAATCTGCCGGCACGCCCATGATCGACATCCAAAGCTCGGAAGACAAGCGAAATATTCCCATCGACAAGGTCGGCGTGAAACAGGTCAAGTACCCGATGCACCTGCGCGTGAAGGACAACGGAACGATGCAAACGGTGGGCTACTTCACTCTGACGGTGGACCTTCCCAAGCACTTCAAGGGTACGCACATGAGCCGGTTCCTTGAAGTTCTAGGCGAGCACAACCGAGACATGAGCGCCGAAACTATCCCGCTCGTTCTGAACCGCCTGCGTGAGCGGCTGAACGCGGAGACCGCTCATCTCGAGGTCAAATTCACCTACTTCAGGGAGAAAGCGGCGCCCGTAACCGGCAAAAAGGGAATGATGGGTTACGAGTGCGGCTTCATCGCTACGGGCGGGGCTGTTAACGACTTCGAGATCGAGGTTATTGTGCCGGTCACGACCCTCTGCCCCTGCTCTCGCGAGATCTCTGAGTACGGCGCGCATAATCAGCGCGGATACGTCCGAGCCCGGGTGCGCCCCGCGGCGAACAGCTTCCTATGGATCGAATGCTTGCTGGATGCTATTGAGGCCAGCGCGTCGGCGCCTTTGTATCCGGTGCTAAAGAGGCCCGATGAGAAGTTTGTGACCGAGCAGGCTTACAACAACCCGCGTTTCGTCGAGGACATGGTGCGCGAGGTTGCCTTGGCGTTTGACCAGGACGAGCGGATCGTGAGCTACGAGATCGAAGTCGAGAACCACGAATCGATCCACGACCACAACGCCTACGCTTATCTGAAGCGCTCCAAAGAGTGACGGCTGGGGGCGTTGGGGCCTGGGGCCTTATCGTATCCTTAATGCAGTGCAGCAGTACGAGCGAACGGTAAACGGCGCTTGGATCCTCGTTCTTGGGATTCTTTCTTGGGTCGCATGCAGTTGTATCGCTGGCGTGCCCGCCTGGACCCTGGGCAACTCTGCGCTGGACGACATCGACAAGGGCTTGGCGGACCCTAGTCAGCGGGGATTGGCCGACGCAGGCAGAATGCTTGGCATGGCAAACACGGTGTTTACACTGGTTGCCGCGATTTGGTATGTGCTTACCAAGACCTGAGGTGGGCACAGGGCCTTTCGCCACGTGGCGCCAAATGCCCCTCCACCGCCAATTTCTTGCAACCCGCGAAGCCCGTGCACGTATCGTGCTGATGGTGGGAATGCATGCGGTCTAGCAACGCGGTCGTTATTCTTGTCCTAGGGATCCTCTCTTTTGTCGGCTTTGGCTGTATCGCAGGGCTGCCCGCGTGGTTGATGGGTAATCAGGCATTGGCCGACATGGATCGGGGCTATGTGGACGCTACGGATCGCAATCTCGTGCAGGTCGGCCGGGCCTTAGGCATGATCACGACGATCCTGACCTTGGCGGGCGGATTGATCTTCGCCGGGTGCATTGCGCTTCTCGGCGGTGTCGCGGTCTTAGGCCGTTAGGCGCAGGCGCCTTTCGCGGTACGAGATACTCGGTAGATGTTCAGCCGCTCCGCTGAGATTTACGATGCTGTCTACGCGTTCAAAGACTATGCGTCCGAGGCCGAGAAGGTCATCAAGATCGTCCGGGATAGAAATCGGGATGCCCGCACGCTCTTGGACGTAGCCTGTGGGACCGGCGCGCATCTCCAGCATTTAACGACGGAGTTTCATTGCGAAGGGATCGACCTCGATCCGGGTCTTCTCGAAGTTGCGCGTAAGCGTCTGCCGGACATCACCTTCCATCAAGGCGACATGCGCGTATTCGATCTAGGCAAGAAGTACGATGTGGTGACTTGTCTATTCAGCTCGATCGGCTATGTGGGGGACGAGCAGGGCCTGAAACGCGCCATCGGGTCGTTCGCGCGCCATCTCAATTCAGACGGTGTGCTAGTCGTGGAGCCATGGTTCTCGCCTGACCGATTCCGTGTTGGTCACTTCAATCTCATGACTGGGGAAACGCCGGATCTTAAGATCGCACGGGCGAACACCAGCCGCATCGAAAATGGGTGCTCGGTCATGGATTTCCACTATCTGGTTGCATCGGCAGACGGCGTCAACCATTTTGAAGAGTGTCACCGCCTGGCCCTCTTTACATCCGATCAATACCGGAACGCCTTCGTGGAAAATGGGCTCGACGTCGACCTCGACACAGAAGGTTTGATGGGCCGGGGCTTGTACGTCGCTCGAAGTGCATCCTAGAGCCGAGTAACTCCACAAGAAGCCAATTCAGATCAATTGGAGCGGGGAGTGTTCGTCAACGAGGAAAATGACTGCGCAAATTTCTGTAGTCTTTTTCTATTTCCTTAGTCGATTTCTGTCGGTGTTGCTAACAATCGAATGCAGACCGGCCTTTCGTGTTCTAAAACTCCAACAGGTTAACGGCCGCTTGTTAAGCGCTGTTAAACCGGAGGTGCTATTAAGTGAGATCATTGAAGATCGGCCTCGTTCTGGCCGGCGCATTCGTCGCGCTATCGATCGGGTTTGCCCAAGGCGGGGGAGCTGCAGCCAAGACTCAGGTGAAGTCATCCACGAAGATGACTCATAAGACGATGATGCATAAGTCGGGCATGAAGACGACCATGCGGTCCAAAACCAGCATGAAAATGTCCGCCGGGCAAGGGAATCGCGGCACGATGGGTCATGCAGAGGGCAACGGCCGGGCGCACATGGCCATGCATCAACCCATGCGGCGCCGCATGGGCGCCAAGCATCATCGCCGCCACCACCACCGTCGTCACCACCGGATGATGAAGGCGGAAGCGAAAGAAGAAGCTAAGGAAGAAGCCAAAGAAGAAAAGGGCGAAAAGGGACACCGACACATGCATCGGATGGGAATGCGATCCCACCACATGATGAAGAAGGCCCCTATGAAGATGAAAGCCAAGGGCAAGTAACGCAACCCTATCTCGGGGCCGGAGCTATTTCCGGCCCCTTGTCGTTTTTGAGCCCTCAACCTGCGGGAAGGTTAAAGCGTAAACTAAGGCCTCCATGGCATCCCAGTCCCAGCGCACTGTCGTCGTCGTCGGCGGTGGGCTCGCCGGCCTCATGGCGACAATGAAGCTCGCGGAAGCGGGTCACAAGGTCAAGGTCATCAGCCTCGTTCCGGTGAAGCGCTCGCATTCGGTGTGCGCGCAGGGCGGGATCAACGGTGCGGTCAACCTACGCGGCGAGGGAGATTCCCCGTACCTGCACTTTGAGGACACGATCACCGGCGGGGATTTCCTGAATCACCAGCCTCCTGTTCTGCGGATGGCGGAGCGAGCGCCCGCAATTATCTTTCTCCTCGACCGCATGGGGGTGCCGTTTAACCGCACTTCTGAAGGGCTGCTCGCCTTCCGGCGATTTGGCGGCACCCTGAAGCATCGAACTGCTTATGCCGGCGCCACCACCGGCCAGCAATTGCTCTACGCCTTGGACGAGCAGGTGCGGCGGCACGAGGTCTCCGGAATGGTGCAGAAGTACGAGGGTTGGGAGTTTCTCGGCATAGTCAAGGACAACGATGGCCGGTGCTGTGGGGTTACCGTCCAAAACCTGCGGACCATGGAAATCGAGGCGATCCCCTGCGACGCGGCTGTGATGGCGACCGGCGGTTGCGGCCTGATCTTTGGCAAATCGACCAACTCCATCATCAACAGCGGCGCGGCGGTGTCCATCTGTTATCAGCAAGGCGTCGCGTATG
>JAXDKF010000002.1:0-3658 GCA_034667265.1 Fimbriimonadaceae bacterium | reverse complement strand
GTTTGAGCTGCGGAAGTTTACGTCCAAGTTCTCCGGCAACGTGATCGAGATCTGTCCGGTTGGCGCGCTTACGTCTTCAACGTATCGGTTTCGAGCCCGGCCGTGGGACCTTGAGACCCGGCCGTCTATCTGCACCGTGTGCAGCAACGGCTGCAACACGTGGATGGATTATCGAGTCGACAAGGTCGTCCGAATCAACGGTCGGACTAATGAGGCGGTCAACGAGGAGTGGACCTGCGATCGTGGCAAGTTCGGGCACTACTTCTACAACTCTGACAAGCGGTTGGCCGCACCGCTCATCCGTAAGGGCGACGAGCTGGTGCAGTGCACGTGGCCCGAGGCGTACGCAGCGATCCTGGATGCTTTCACACCTGGCGGCAATTCCGTGGCTGCGCTCGGTGGCGCGACTCTTTCGAACGAAGACCTCTATCTGCTGCAACGCCTGTTCCGGCGTGAGTTCAAGAGCGACAATATCGACCATCGCCTTTACACTCATCTGCCGACCGGCGAGCAACGGCTGCCGGGCGTTCTGGGTCAAGAAGAGGTCCAGACCACGCTTGCCGAGATGGAGGATAAGGCCAACATTCTCGTGTTCGGCACATCGCTCGCGGACGAGGAGCCGATCCTTTTCCTTCGCGTGAGAAAGGCTTGGTTCCAGAACGGCGCACGGGTGGTCGTGGCCAACGATGCGCCTACCGATGCCGATAGCTTTGCCCACGTGCTCCTTCGATACAAGGCCGGTACCGAAAGCGCGCTGGCGTCTGGACTCTTGCGTGAGCTGGTAGAGAGCGGAAAGGCAAAGGTGCCCGCGGCAACGAAGAAAGCCCTCGATCCGTTCACGCCGGAAGCGGTGGAAGCGCAAACGGGAGTTGGCGCGACACTCATTCGAGAGGCGGCGGCGATTCTGGCTGAGCAGCCGGCCGTTATCACCACTCGCTTGCTGATGAACGTGCCGAAATCGCAGGATGTTTTGGAAACTCTTGCCGGTCTTGCGATGACGACCGGCGGCGAGTTCAATTGCTATGCCCTTCATTCCAATGAGGAGGGCGCAGATCAGCTCGGCATTTGGCCCGGCGGAGCGGAATATGCGCTGGGACGTTCGTTGCCGGGACAGGCGGCGGCAGCATCGACCCAGGTGCATCCAGACGGCGTTTCGTTGTTAGGGTTGGAGCGCGGCCTTGGCACAAACGGCATCCTGAAGGGCTGCGTCGATGGCTCCGTGAAGGCGCTGTGGCTTGTGAACGCAAACTTGCTCGATACGTATGCAGATCGCGACGTTGCTAAGAAAGCCTTGGAGAATGTGCCGTTCCTCGTCTATCAAGGGATCTTGGAGAGCGAGGAAACCGGTTATGCGAGCGTGGTTCTGCCCATGGCCGCTCCGGCAGAGTCTGACGGCACGTTCACGAATCTCGAGAGGCGTGTGCAGCGGGTGAGGCAAGTTCTGCCAACGCGTGGTGACAGCAAGCCGGCATGGCGCATCTTCTCAGAAGTCGGGCTGCGAAAGACGCCTTCCACGCCCTTGTTCAATCCGGGAGAGATCATGGACATGATCGCATCGATCTATCCGGCCTACAACGGCGTCGACTACGACAATCTGCCCGTTGAGGGTCTCATCTTGGGCACGACGCCGGATCCGGACGACGTCGTCCGCCAGCTCGCTCCACATGTGAACGGCTAACCGTTTCTGTCATCCCGATGCGGCGAGGGGTCTGGCCCTGCTTGGTTCGTTCGCAGGTTTGCAGGCTAAAGCCCGGGGACCGGGTTGCCCCGAAGATCGGGACCCTCCAGATGGCCAACGCTTTACGCTCTACGCTTTCGCTTTCCGCCTACCAAGTCCCAGCGACTTTCTCACCGACGAACTGCGAAGCGTGCTCAAAGTGATAGATGTCGTGGCCGAGCAACATGTTGGCCTGGTCATAGGTGGTCATTGCCCCCTTTTCGTTGTGGGTCACGGTCGACTGCCACTGCTCGGGCGTTAGCGCGTTCAGGTATCGCACGGTTTCCGTTCGGGCCTGGGCGAACTTGCGCAAGCTCTCCTTGACATCCCAATCTTGGTAGTTCTGGTCGATCGCACGCTGCGACTCGTCGATGCCTTTGACCTCGGCGCCGGGCTTATCGACGCCCGCCTTCACTCGCTGCAGGAAGATCGGCTCCCAGTCGGCCAGGTGCGCCAAGGCTTCTCGGAGGGTGAACCGGTTAGGGTCGGTCTTCTCGTCGTATCGCTTCTCGGGCACCATCGAAACGATGCGCTCGAAGGCCTTTGGCGAAAGATCCAGGGATGGCATGAGATACGGGTGCATGCCCAGGGAGGCTACCACTGGAGAAGGAGGATGCTCAGGACCTAAGATTGCGTCTTTCCGATCCTGAGCGATGAGGACCATGAACCGATTGGAGGCCGGTTGGAATCTTCATATTTCAAGGATCGGGCCAACTTTCCGGATGGCACACAATGCAGGTAGTCTGACTTGCTAATCATGGCCAGGGAGGAGGACATGCCCTCTGAGCATGGATCGATCTCGAGAAGAGAATTACTGATTACGGGGGCCAAGGTGGGCGCGCTCGCAGCAGCGGGTCTTCCTCTGATCGCCGCCGCTAAGCCTAAAGAGGAGGAACTTAGGAACATGGTTATGGAGAAAGTGGAGCCTCAGCTCGTGCGGGTCCCGACCGACGAGGACATTCAAAAGGCGATTAAAGGCACGGAGCACGTCGGCCTGAGCCGGCGCACACATGAGGAGCACCTCAAGCTATGGCAAGGCTACGCCAACAAGACCAACGAGATTAGAAAGGCGCTTGCGGAGCTCGACACCGATCCGGCCAAAGCCAACCAGATCTATAGCCAGACCCGTGCGCTCAAGGTCAACTATGCCTTCGCGCTCGGCGGCTACAAGAACCACAACGTGTATTTCGACACGCTAGGCGGTGCAGGCGGCGCCGCGAAGGGCGATGTCGAGGCTCTGATCAGCGAAGCCTACGGTTCCGCCGACAAGTGGGCGGCGGATTGGAAGTCTACGGGGATCGCGGGACGCGGCTGGGCCTACCTCGGCTACGACCATGACGACAAGCGTGTGTTCAACTTTATCGGCGATGCGCAGGATACGTTTCCGCAGTGGAACACGACGCTCATCCTGGCCATGGACGTGTACGAGCACGCCTATTACATCGACTTTGGAACCGCAAGGGCCAAGTACATCGACGCCTGGCTTCAGGTCGTCGACTGGGATGCCGTCAATCGCCGGCTAGGCGCCGCGCGAGGCAAGTAACAAAGCCCGGTCCGGAACAAGGCTTCTTGTTCCGGACCGTTAGGCTAGCTCCGCGATATCGATGAGCGCGGGCTCAGGCAATCTCTCGATCCTGAGCTTAAGAATTCTCCGCCCGTTTGTGTCCGCAACGCAGAACCGCCATTCTCCATTGTTGATGCACTCGTTGGGCTTGGGTTGGCGTCCGAAGAGGCCAAAGACGTAGCCGCCGATCGTGTCGAATTCGCCACTGTCAAACTCCGAGCCGAGCACTTCGTTGACGTCGTCCAGGTGTGTTTTCCCGCCGACCACGTAGACGCCTTCTTCCTCGATAATCTCGGGCTCCTCGACGTCGTACTCGTCCACGATGTCTCCGAAGAGCTCTTCGACGATGTCCTCCACGGTCACGATGCCCGCGGTGC
>JAXDKF010000001.1:0-6538 GCA_034667265.1 Fimbriimonadaceae bacterium | reverse complement strand
CCAACGCGTTCGAGCCTGGAGCCTGGTAAACTCCGATGGTGGAAGAAGGCTCACCTCCCAAGCGCGACCTCTGGGCATAACTTTGGCCGCCGAGTTCGATTCGCGCGACATCCTTCAGTCGCACAATCGATCCATCCGGTTTCTCCAAGACGACAATCTGGCCGAACTCTTCCGGCGTCTGAAGCCGTCCCTGCGAACGGACGGTGTAGGTCATCTCCTTGCCGGTCGGGGCCGGCTCCGCGCCCACCTGCCCTGAGGGGTTGACGGTGCTCTGCTGTCGAACCGCATTAGCTATGTCGGTCACGGAGATGCCTAGCTTTGCCAGCACGTCCGGATTGACCCAGATGCGCATCGCGTATCCGGTGGAACCAAAAACATTAACATCGCCTACGCCCGGAACGCGGAAGAGCGCGTCCACCACATTGATGTTGTTATAGTTTGCGAGAAACAGCGAGTCATAGCTCTTGTTAGGTGAATAGAGCGAAATCAGCAACATGGGACTTCCGGTCGATTGGCGGATAGTAACTCCAAACTGGCTGACGTCCGTAGGCAAGCTGGATAAAGCCTGTGACACTCGATTCTGGACGTTCACCTGGTCGAGGTTTGGATCGGTGCTGATGTCAAAGGTGACGGATAGGTTTTCCGTGCCGGCATTAGCGTTGGTCGAGAGCATATAGAGCATGCCCGGGACGCCGCTGACCTGTTGCTCGATTGGCGTGGAAACAGACTGCTCGATGGTTACCGCGTCGGCACCCGTGTACGTCGTTGAGACGTTGATCTGCGGCGGCACGATTTGCGGGAACTGCGCGAGCGGCAGTCCGAGCAACGCCAAGACACCCAGTATGACGATCACGACGGCGATTACCATCGCAAAGATCGGGCGGTTTATGAAGAAGTTTGAGATCACTGCTCACCACCATTCAGTACCGGCGCGGTTGAAGGTCGCAACCGACTCAAGGAACAATCAGGTTTCATTGACCGGATGCAGTATTCGAGTTGCCGCTCGCCGTTGGGGTAAAAGGCTTAGGATTAACCGTCATTCCCTGTGTAACTTTTTGCGTGCCCGTAGCCACCACCGTTTCGCCGGGTTTCAAACCGTCTTGAATGATCCACATCGGCCCGACTTGGGTGCCGAGCGTGACAGGCCGAATGCTCACCTTGTTATCGTTGCCGACGACAGCGACGCGGTAGCTGCCCTGCAATTCGGTGACGGCGCGCTGGGGGACGAGTAGAGCGCCGTCCTGCGTGCTGGTCGCGGCGCGGACTCGGGCATACTGTCCGGGCCGCAAAGTGTTTCCGGGATTCGCAAAGATACCTGCCATGCTAATCGCTCCCGTCTTCGGATCGACTTGTCGGTCCGCGATGAAGAAGCGCCCCTTCTGCGGGTAGGCTGTTCCATCCGCCAGAAACAGCTCTAGTTCGAGCTGTTGAGTTGCCGCATTGCGCTGCGCCTGCGTTGGATACCGGTTGGCAAAGGCGAGGTATTCCTGTTCACTGACCGTGAAATAGACCTTTACGGGATCGACCGTCGAGACCGTGGTGAGAATTCCACTGGTCGGATTGACGAGGTCGCCAACCTGCGCCTGGGCGATTCCCGCTATGCCGTCAATCGGAGACATGATCCGTGTGAAACCAAGATTCAATTCGGCAGTCCTGACCGCCGCCTGTGACGATTCCACCTGAGCTTTGGCTGCCACGATTGCCGCCTTCGCTGTGCCCACGGCGGCGTTGGCCGCCTTGATCTGTGACCGTGCCGTCTCCACCCCGGCCTTCGCCGCTTCGACCTGAGCACGGGCTGCGGAGTTGGCTTGAACGGCATTATCCAATTCCTGTTGGGTGACAGCTTTCTGCGCGAAGAGCGGAGTGTATTTGTTCTCGTCCAGTTGGGTCTTGCGCTGGTTAGCCTCGGCCTGCGCGAGGTTGGCTTGGGCCTGTAATAATTGACTGTTCGTCTGGGCGAGGTTGGCTTGAGCCTGTTCGAGCTGAGAGTTAGCCTGACCCACTTGAGCTTGAGACTTAGCCAGGTCTCCCTTAGCCTGGCCCAACACTGCCTCAAGCGGTTTGGGATCGATCTCGAAGAGCAACTGGCCCTGTTTGACGAAAGCCCCTTCGGTGTAATCCTTCTTGAGCAAATAGCCGGAGACTTGCGCGCGAATGTCGGCGTTCACCATCCCGTCGGTCGTGCCGATCCACTCGCTGTAGAGAGGAACATTCTTCTGTTCGACCTGGATGACTTCAACCGCAAGCGGGGTAGGAGCCGCTTGAACCGGTTTCTTCGCGCCACCAACAACAAAGAGCAGTATGACAAACAGAAGGAGCATTGAGACCGCTATGGATGCCAGCACCTTATGTTGCCGCACGTGGTTTTCCAATGACACCAGGATCACACGCGTGATTCTGCGGCTTCCTGCGCTCTTTTTAGTTTCGGCGTCTGTTTCCATCTCGCGGCTCGCATCCAAATTTTGCGGTGAGTGGGTGGACCGAGCGCACGTGCGCGCAACCCCCTTGTTCCAGGTCCACCCACTCCCGGTCACAGGCCCCGTTCCTTACTCCTGGGGTCTGCGATCTCCTTGGAAGCCCTTTCTCTCATCCCCCTTGTTTTTGTAACTGCGGTCTGACTCTGGCAACTTGCGATTCCGATCACCCTTTACATAGCAACAGCTTTGCCACGCCCCTTTCGCATAGGGAGCTCCAGGTTAGCCCATGAAATCCTCTGATTATCGGGGAGTTAATGTTTGGTGAGCATGTGCTCAGTCAGATTGTGGTGATGAAATAGCGACACGTGATGATATAGCGTCAGGCGGGATTATTAGGTGAGCGGTACTTATAAAATGATGACATGGCCCTGCCGTAAAACCTTGGTCTTCATATTGTCACCAGCCTTCAATACTTCAAAGGCGCTTTCCGCTTGTACTAACTTCAGGGGAAGAGCTTTTCCAGATTGTCCACTTCATCAAGCACGGGCGTCGCCACACGCGCGTAATCGGCAGGCGTCTTAGCTGATTCGACCTGTGCGACCAGAGCGGCGAACTTCTTCACTTCCGTTGCGCTCTTGCCTTCGATTGCTGGGCGCAAAGCGTCCCATGTTCGCCGCATCTCACGAGCAGCCGCCTGCAATTTGTTCGCGTCCTTAGCCTGCGCCCAAACCTCCAGCTCACGACCGTAGTAATCAAGGCGGATCACCTCGACCGGCACGCTCAGCTTGTAAGCCGTAGTCAAATTGGCTACGTCGAGGGTCACTTGATTGGCTTCGCGCATAGTCGCCTGCCGATCTTTCGAGGAGACGGCGCGGTCAAGAGCCACGACACTCCCATCGAGCCGCTCTACTGCCGCGCTGTTGTTCTTGACATCGGTGCGCACCTGTCTAGCCGCATCCCGGAGCGCCGCGAGTTTAACGTCAGCGTTCTTCCAGTCGTTCGCCTTCGCGTAGTCATAGACGTTCTCGCCGTACTCCCCGGCGTTCGCCAGCGATTGAGGCACGCTCTCTGCCGTGGTTACAGCCGCGCTCGCGGAAGCAGCTGTTGCCGCCGGAGCATTAACGTTCGGCGCAGCCTCGCGCATGTTGATCGTGCTTGACGAAGTGGACGAGCACGCGCCAAACCAGATGATCAAGAAGACTGCCAGCACCAGCGCGCCGAGCGCGAGCGTATTCCACCAGTCCCGTGGCTGCCCTATGTTTATTTGTGTGTTCATCGTCTTACTCCTCTTTTTTTAACTCCCACGCGCCGGATGCTTTGCTCCCCAAACAAAGCATCCGGCGCGTTCGACCGCAGCCCGGTTCCGGATCGCCCCAATCCCGTGACGGCTGCGTCAGAGGCACGCTGCCCCTGAGTTAATCCGAAGCTTACAGGGCGAGTGGTAAACGCACGGTTAATTTGCCAGAGAGCGCCGACACAAGAGCTTCGATCAGAGCCTTGTCAGAATCTGCTTGTTCACGCTTCGGATACGGTGTTCGTCAGTGCGACGTTTTTCTTTGGATTCGCTGACCCATAGCTTGATAGTGCTGGTAATTTCCCGCGCGCTCTGACGGCCAGGCTGTCCCTGCCGCTCCGGTTCCGGCTCTATAGGCTTCTGATCTCCGTGTTTGATAATTCTGATCTTGGGCTTCATGACTTATCACCTGCTCGGTTGTGATCTGCTTGATCGCTTGCTCTCTGTCTTCGGACTTGTCTTTCCACGCTTCCTGTAGCAAAGGCTTTGCCACGATTTTCCGGTCGCCGGTTCGGGCTTCATCTGGTTGAGTCTATGTAGGTTTACGACTATTGAAATCATGAAGGGTTGAGCACTCACTGGAAGTCAGATGACCAAATAGCGACAAGTGACGGGGTATGGTCACCCTTAACCGGCTTTATGCTTCGACCGGAGAGCGCTTCGGCACGCGTAGATGACAGTTTCTACAAACACAAAAAGGGATCGGGCACGCAGTTCGTAAACTTGGCGCGCGCGTTGCATTCGGAGGGTTGCGCGCTCGCGTGCGCGCATGGTTCCGAGATGTTGACTAGAAAATCTAAAAGGAGAACTGAAATGAAAGTGTTTCGCGTTACAGTCGCCGGTGCGCTGTTGCTACTGGCAGTCACCGCCGCCTTCGGCATGTCTGTGAAGTCGGACTACGAAAAGAATTTCGACCTCAGCGGGTTGCGGACTTTTGCATTCAAGACCGAGCGCGCGAGTAATGACCCGCTCAGTACGAATACGATTGAGGCTGGGAGGATCCAGAACGCACTGGCGGCGCAACTGGCGGCGAATGGCTTCAGTCAAGCGCCGCAGAATCCGGACTTCATTGTCGCCTTCTACGCGCGCTCAAGAGAGAAGACCCAGGTCGTAAACGCGGGCTTTGCTCCCGGCTTCGGGTTCGGATCAGGATTCGGTTGGGGCTACGGCATTCCCTATCGCGCGCGTTGGCGCTGGGGCTATGGACCGGACATCTGGACGACCACTTACACACAAGGCTGCGTCATGGCTGATGTTATCGATGCGCGAACCAATGACCTCGTGTGGCGCGGTGTGGTGAAGGATACAGTTAATGGGATTGGGCAGTCTGAGAAGCAGGCTGATCAAGCCGCCAAGGATTTGGTCAAGCAGTTCTTGAAGGACGCCAAGAAGGTGGACAGGAAGAAGGCGTAGCGGTTGGCTTGCCGCGTATCTGCGGAAGAGTCCCACCGCTCTTCACGCAGTACGTTATGCCCGCGGTCTCAGGCGGCAATCTGTGTCAGGAAATCAAGCCTGTAGATTTATCGAGATTATCTAATCCTCAAGTGGCAGGGTGATCGTAAACTTTGTTCCCGTTCCTTCACCAAGACTTTCGGCGTGTATCTTACCCTTGTGCCTTTCGATGATGTGCCGCGCGATTGTCAGACCCAAGCCCAAGCCGTCATGCGCCGTCGCTTGATCGCTACCCGCCTGTCTGAAGGGATCAAAAATGTGCGGTAGAAACTCTGTCGGGATACCGCGCCCGGTGTCGCTGACTGTTATCTCTGCGTATGATCCCCGGCGCGCGAGCCGGATACCGACACGCCCGCCGGAGGGGGTGAATTTGATCGCGTTGACAAGAAGATTGGTGATGACTTGATGCAAGCGAGCCGGGTCGCCGATAACCGCACACATCGAAGCGTCAAGCTCCATGTGTAGATCAATCCCTTTTGCCTGAGCCTGTGGCAGCACCGTGTCAACGGCGGCTTTGAGAATCGGCACGAGCGAGGCACTCCGAGCGTCGAGTCTGAGCAGTCCGTTATTGACGCGCGAAAAATCCAGGAGCTGTTCGATAAGCTGTGCCTGTAGTCTCGCGTTACGCTCGATAACCTCGATGCCATGCGCTATAGTTTCTTCATCGACAAGCCTATCTTTGATCAACTGCGCCCAGCCGAGGATCGCGTTGCTCGGCGTGCGGAGTTCGTGCGAGATCATCGCGAGGAACAAGTCTCTATCCGGGTTGGACACCTGCTTGCTTTTCTGCTGGTCACAAGTTAAAGGTCGGCACATAAACGACACTCCTTGTGTGTATGAACACGAGGCGCTAACGGGGCAGACGCGTCGGTAGCCGAGCCTCTTCTCATAATTTAAGGTACGACCTCAAAGCTGATCTTATTAGACTCAACCATCGGCCCGTCACAACAGCTCAGACGGCGCTGATCCGTCAACTCATATTTACCTGCCGGGAGTGGTTCGTACCACGGCATATCGCCCATATTTGAATGCCCTTCGGCCAGGATGAACCAGTCCACGACCCTCGCCTCTTTAGGCTGCAAGATGAACGTCTCCGGCACGTTGATCTCTGAACAGGTCTTGTATTTTTGATCGGCCTTTACCATCTGCGCCTCCAGCGCGAGGTAAGGGACGGGCTGACCATCCCTGACGAGCTGGGGGCTGTCCTGATACAGCGTGTCGGAAACGCATGCCTCCACCGTCTGGTCAGACGTATTCGTCATCGTGATGCTGACGGGGACGCGTTGCCCGACGTGGTAAAGAGTTTTCGGCGGCCCGAACAGGCCGCCGCCCGTCGTGATGCTCACCTTGATTGCGCTCTCCTGCGCCGCTAAGG